>JANOHQ010000027.1:0-12519 GCA_031406595.1 Chitinophagaceae bacterium | reverse complement strand
GTTGAATAGTTACCGTATTTCTTCGGGGCCTGTGTCTGCATGATTGGGATGCCATACACTGGTGAATTCTCCAAGGATCGCTTTACCAGAACTAAGATCCAGTTGATCTAACCGGAGCCCTTCGATATCTGTTGGCAACACTTTGCGGTGAATGGGGTGCATCGTGCCGCCTTTGGTGCCCGCTGGTTTGTCGGGTTCATACTGGTATTGGGGATCAACAAGCGTTCCTCTTGGATACATAATACCAGGGATGCCCTTGCCGCGAAGATCCAGATCACCAGGGTGATCGAGGCCCAATGTATGACCATATTCGTGCGCAGCTGTCGTAGAACCTTTGTACAGGTTTTCCAGTTTGAAATAACCGGTATTGCAACCGAGTCCATCGACAAAAGAAATATTACCCTGGGCGAATTCTTCAATGCGGAAATAATTATTCCGCGGATCCAGGTTCTGGTAAATATCGATATCAGTTATACCCGGCTCGTAAGCGCCAGTGATCCTGAATATAACTCCCCGTACTTTGCCGTCAAGGGCAATAGTGGCTTTGGGTTCGTTCCACATCGTTTCTATTTCCTCCCTGATCATTTCGGTAACCACTGCATCGGCAGCATTACCATAGGTAATGATATGAGAGGATATGACAAGATGAACGGTTCCTGTTTCAACAGACCCCATGATATTATTGTGTCTTCGAGATCTTTACGGAAGATTTTTTTATCCAGCCATACAGGAATTTCCCGGCGCTGGTGATGTATTCGGTGTAGACAGCTTTCTCTGTCTGTACGATCCCGGGCATCGCTTCACCTTTTGAAAAATATTGTTTGGGGGAGAAAGAGTGCTCCATATTCTCATCCTGGTATATTTCGGTCTTATCCGTGGTGACAACGATGGTTGCAGCTTCGGGGTATTCTTTTTTTATCCATTGATTATTCAATGCAGGCTGGTTCTTCAATTTTGCATAGTCGCCGTCGGCATTTACACCATTTCCAAATCCGCAGTTAAAAGAGGTGGACATAGCATTGATGTTTATCACATTGTTAGCGACCTTGAATTTCAGTATACAAGGTTTTTCCGCGTCCTCGAATGTATTGTCAAAGGAAGCGGTGTCATTGAAAAATGTGATCGTGCCGTCTGTTTCGCCGACATTGTAGGAAGGCCAGCCCATGGTCACATCCAGCCAGAAACGGTATTTGTTGTTGTCTATCTTTAACAGTACCAGCTTCCCGGACGGACCCGCATTGACGGCTTCTTTCGGAGGGTCACCCTGCGGTTTGAAAGAGTAGGCCCAGGTGCCGGAGAGATTGGTTTGGGCTGTAACAGCAAGTGTCGCTGTTAGTAGAAGGAGGGAAAGGAATATTCTTTTCATAATTATAAGGGAGCTGGCGGTCCGAGCCAGGCTCATCATAAATTTAAGTAAAAAGAATCAGGCCCATTTCGTTAATTCCTCACTGGTCTTCCACTCTTCAATACGCTCTGTATTCTTTCCAGTGTCTTCTTTTCTCCGCAGAGCGAAAGAAAAGCTTCTCTTTCCAGGTCAAGCAGGTACTGTTCGGAGACAAGTGTTGGTTCGCTCAGATCGCCGCCACACATGACGTAGGCGAGTTTTTTTGCAACTACCGAATCGTGTTCCGTTGCATAATTAGCTGTACGCATAGCATGTATCCCCGAGTATAAAGCGCCTAGTGCTGATTGTCCCAGGACTTTGATATCCTTTCGTTGAACAGGAGTGGTATAACCGCTGTCGTATATCTCAATCACCGATTTTTTTGCTTCGGCGATCCTGCGCCCCTGGTTCATAACTATCTCATCCAGTCCTTTCCTGTACACACCTAAACCAAAACCTTCCTGCGCAGAAGTAGCCACTTTGGCTGTCGCGATCGATAAGAAACGGTTCTTCAACGTGATTGTTTCAGGTTCGTCTTCGTGCATTTCATCGGAAGCTCTCAATACAAATTCCTTAGTACCGCCGCCACCGGGTATCAGGCCAACACCTAATTCAACCAAACCCGTATAGGTTTCGGCTGCGGGGCAACATTTATCAGAATGCAGGCTCAGTTCACAGGCACCGCCTAAAGCAAGGCCATGCGGCGCCGTAACAACCGGTATTGATGAATACCGTGCCAGCATCATCGTATTCTGGAACATACGGATCGCCATATCCAGTTCATCGTATTCCTGGTCGATGGCCAGCATAAAGATCATACCTACATTGGCACCGGCAGAAAAATTCGGACCCTCGTTAGCGATCACCAGGCCTTTGTAGTTTTTTTCTGCTTTATAGATACCGGTTTGAATGCCTTCGAGTACATCGCCACCGATACTTCCCATCTTTGTGAACCACTGCAGACCGAGAACATCATCACCGAGTTCGTACAAACGGCAACTGGCATTTTTCCAGATCTGTTTATCGGTTTGGTTGCTCATGACTATAAATGCATCACCACCCGGTAAAACCTTGTATGATTTTGAAGCAGGGTCATAACAATATTTCTTCCCACCTTCTACTTTATAGAATGATTTGTTCCCGGCTGCCAGCATCTCATCCACCCAAGCTGCAACTTTATACCCGGCTGTCTTCATCGCTTCGGTTGTTTTGGCAACGCCGAGTGTATCCCAGCTTTCAAAGGCGCCGATCTCCCAGCCAAAACCGGCCATCATTGCATCGTCCACACGATAGAGCTCATCACTGATCTCGGGGATACGGTGTGAAATGTAGGAGAACAATCCGTAGTGGAAGAGGCGATAGAACTCACCAGCTTTATCCTGTCCTGCTACCAGCATTTTTAATCTCGTATACAGGTCATCGATAGGCTTGGCAGCTTCGAGGGTGGCAAACTTCGGTTTTACCCTCGGACCATACTCCATGGTGTCAAGGTTCAGCGTCAGTATCTCTTTTTCACCACCAGCTCCTTTTGTTTTTTTGAAAAACCCCTGGCCGGTTTTATCTCCGAGCCAATTATTGGCAACCATTTTATCGAGCCAGGCAGGAATATTGAATTGATCCCTTGCTTCATCGTTGGGACAATTATCGGCTACACCTTTCGCTACTTTCACCAGCGTATCGATACCCACCACATCCGCTGTTCTGAAGGTGGCTGATTTGGGACGGCCGATGATGGGGCCTGTCAACGCATCAATTTCATCTACACTTAATTTTAATTTTTCCTTGACATTCATGATCGCCATCATGCCAAATACAACGATACGATTGGCGATAAATGCCGGGGTGTCTTTACACAACACTGTTGTTTTACCGAGGTACAGATCCCCATAACTCATCAGGAAATCGATAATAACGGGATCGGTATATGGGGTTGGAATTATTTCTAATAAGCGTAAGTAACGGGGCGGGTTAAAAAAATGCGTACCGCAGAAATGCTTTTTAAAGTCATCTGATCTGCCTTCGGCCATCATATGAATGGGAATACCGGAGGTATTCGAACTAACCAGGGTTCCGGGTTTACGGTATTGTTCTACCTGTTCAAATACTTTTTGCTTGATGTCAAGCCGTTCTACCACCACTTCAATGATCCAGTCGTACCCTGCAATATCTTTCATATTGTCCTCGAAGTTCCCGGTGCTGATCTTCTTTACTACATCTTTATGGTAAACAGGAGCGGGGTTCGATTTGATAGCCGCAGCCAATGCATCGTTCACGATCTTATTTCTCCCGTCAGGTTTAGCGTCAACTGCCACATCTTTGGGTACAATATCTAATAATAATACCTGTACACCAATCCCTGCAAAATGACAGGCGATCCTTGAACCCATTACACCGCTTCCCAGGACAGCTACTTTCTTAATTGTACGCTTCATAATTCCTTTTTTTAGCCTCCCCTTGGGGAGGTTGGAGGGCCAAAATTAGTTAGTTATGCAACTATTTCCTAAATCGAAGGTAAGAGTTTTTGGGAAAGGGTAGAAAGGGGGAGAGAAAGAATTGTTGAGAGAGGGCCAGATATAAACGGGTCTGTCATTTCCACGTAAAAACCATTGAAATGGTTTGTCCCGGCAATAATTTAATTATTGCCCGGGGTTTAAACCCCGGGTTATAAGAATGGCTGAAATATAGGAAACGGTTTTAACCGTTTTATTGTTGATCAGCGAACTGAATCCGAAGAGCCGGTAGCTACGGGGTGCGATCCTTGGCTCAGTGCAGGCTGTGCGACGCAAGGGACGATGCCCAAAGAACCGGACGATTGCGAGCAAATTATTAATCCGATTTAAGGTGACTGTCGTTGGAAAAGGGATTAGGGTCAGACGGAGACCGTCAGACCCTAATCCCCCATCATTACAAACGCTCCCCAGAAATACGGATGGATATATTTTTCCTTGATTGCTTTTTGTGCCGAGCTGAAAGCCGCTGATTTATCTTTTGTTTTTAAATAGTGCTGGTAAAAGGCGATCATAAAATCTTTTGTGGCCATGTCATCCACTTTCCAGAGACTGGTGATCACACTCCCTGCACCCGCAGCACGGAATGCTCTTTGCAGTCCATAGATACCTTCTCCCGCATCCATGGCGCCGAGACTGGTCTCGCAGGCAGAGAGAATCACCAACGCTGTATTTTCCAGGTCAAGGTTCTGTGCTTCATAAGCAGTCAATATTCCGTCATAAGTATCCGGGTAAATGGTATTGCTGTAATAGTTGACCACACCGGATAACAATAAACCCGAATTGGCCATGGCATTGAATACACGGTAGCCTTCTGTGGCCGTCTCACCGGCCGGAGACCAGTAACCATGTGTGGCGATATGCAGAATACCGGGACTGTGCAGTTTGTATAATTTATCTTCTGTGGCCTGGTCTTTCAGGTAATGATCAACTTTTACTTTCTGCAGATCCATTTCTTTTTTAATGCTCAGTACTTCTTCCTCCGTGCCGGGCAGATCGGCAATATTTCCATCCTTGAAATTTCGCACATAGGATCTTGTTTCCACCTTCCCGGCAGTAGCCGCGGCTGCCGCATTTACCCGGTAAGAAGGCCGGCCCATCAGTACAGCCGTGCGGATATCATTGGCCGGTTCGTCAGTAATATCAGTGCCCGATACTGTGTACTGTATTTCTATCTCGTCCAGGAGAAATTGGTTGCTCTGCTGGTTCTTTAATGTCGAAATATTGATCAGGTGATAGATGCCGTCGGGCGAGAAATAAACTTTTTTGATACCGCTTAATTTCTCAGCGATCGGCTTCCAGTAATGAGTATAGGATTCTTTGTCTTCTATTCTGAGTTTTACATAATTCTTATAGGCCTTATAATACTTATTGTCAAGATCGGCTGCGGTGGCCGGCAGGTAGATCACTTCGGGATGCGGGCTGTTCTTCCTGATGATATAGGCTGCATAATAAATAGTGTCGGAATAATAGACCTGGTCACGCCATTGAAATTTAATGATCTCGATCGCTGCTTCGCCGTCCTTTAGCTGGTCCCGGACCTGTTTCCAGTCGGGGGGTGGCAATTTTAAATACTTTTTAAAATCTTTGGCTTTGCTGGTAAGCTCGTTTTCCAGCTGGCTCACTTCATCCTGTAATTTTTGCAGGAATTCCTGGTTCAGTTTGTTGGCGGTATCGGGTCCGGAAGGGCTGTCTGTTTTCAGGTATTGGCGGATCAATTGCTGCTTTTTTTCGATCCATTGATCGTACAGGCGGGTGATCGTGGGGTCATTGGCATTGAGGAATGCTTCTTTCCTCCGTTGCGTTCCTTTGAGTGAAATGGATTTGGTGAATAATAGATTATTATACGCCTGCTGGGCCAGCTCCGGCAACAAGGCTTGTTGTTTCTCCCGGGCAATCTTTACAAAGCTGTGATAGTTATCATATCCTTCTTTTAGTTTGGAATTATAATAGGTGGCAAATGCCCTCTCTCCAAAGGAGAAGATAATATCATTCATCCAGTCGATATTTATCCGGAACAGGTCCGTGTAGGTTTTCCCCGACTCTTCCATTTTTTTATCCCGCATACTGAAATAAGCGTAGTGGGCAAACGGTGTGGTAGACTCGCGGAAATTGCGATTGTTTTTGACTTGCTCCATCAGCGGTTTGAATAGTTCAGCATACCGCGGGCTTCCCAAAAATGCGAGCTGGGTGGCTTTCATAAAATTGACACTGATATCAGCATACTGGCTGTAGCTATTATAGTGCGCTTCTGTTTCATTGATAAAGAAGGAAGCAGGTTTGGGGAGTTTGGAATACTTGCCCCGCTTGATCAAATAAACAGGATAGATGGAGACCGGGAAGTACTGGTTATTCGGGTATGTTTTATTGTGACAATTCACCCAGATATAGTTCACGGAATCGCGGCTTTTCCAAAACCGTTCCGCCGCATCGTATTCTCTCAACATTTCTCTTCCATACGCGGAAGTAGTGAAATGAATACCGGGATAAGGGTCACAGGGCGCTGTATTATTCTTGTGCCAGAGTTCGGATGCATACGCATTGTTCTTTTCCGACGCTTCGATATACGATTTATAATCACCGATATTGAGATAATACACAACCCTGGCGCCCATCGCTTCGGCTTTATAAGAATTCCTGAACAGCTCACTGCCGGTCAATGCCTGCTGTTCCATTTTCCGGATATATTCTTCCGCTTTTAAATAGTCCCCGGATTTGGAAAGGAAGTTGGTATAGAAAAGATAAGAATGGTAGGCTTCTGGCCCGGCTGTATCAAGCGCCAACGCTTTTTCATAATTCTGGCGGGCCCCGGTGAAATCGCCCTTTCGTTCAAAAGCAAATGCGATATAGTAATAGCTGTCAAAATTTTTATACTCCGGGTATTTATTGATAAAAGCGATCGCTTTATTAGCAATGTCCGGATCGCTGTTACTGAACAGGCCGGGATAGATCACATAATACCATTGATTGAAGGGATTGGCAGTCGTATCACCAACGGCCGAAGTACCCATCGATCCATTCAGGATCTTCGTGGCTTTTTCGCCGCAGGTCTTTGCGAGGGCTGCATCGGGTGCCTGCGCTTCAAAAATGGTCTTTAGTAAATAATAATTGGCGTAGGTCTGCAGGTCCTTCTTCTTCTCGGCCATCGCATACAGTTCTTTGGCGAGCGTGAGTGCTTTTTTCTTATCTGCGGCATTCGTGTATACGTCGGAGAGTTTGGTATTAAAATCATCCTGTGTCTGTGCATTCAGCAGCAGGGTGACCAGGGAAAACAAACACAGGAACATGAACTGCCGCAGTAGGGTTGACAGCATAGTAAAGGTTAATGGTTATAATTCAGATATAAGATACTGAAATACCAGCAAGGTTATAGCTGTTTAATCAAAATCAATGGGTGGTAGATCTCTTTTTTCCAACTCTTTTTTATAGCGGCGCATCATTTTTTTACTCCCCTGTACACCTACGCTGCTACCCATACCACTCAGAGCGATCTTGATAAGATAGTTGATGGCCGACCTGTCCCGTTTGCGAACAAAGAAGACTGTGCCGGTGCGGGATGAATTCTTGTTTTTAATGATAAGATTGGCCAGGGCCGTTATAAGACGCTTTTTAGGCTCTCTCCCGTTATTGAGTACCCGGATCTTCAGATCATGGTAAAGCATATTCATCTCCCCCCAGGAAAGATATTCTCTTCCAATGGCTCTCATGCTGAGTGTGTCCAGGATGCCCGAATCGATCTTCACAGAAACCAGTGGTATCAATGCGGGATTCAATACGGCCAGGTTAGCCCTTTCTATTTGCGCCGTCATCAGGAAACCACTGAGCGAATCAAAATAAGATTCTTTTACTTTTAACCGGATCCAGGCGGTATCCATCAGGTAACCCGTAGCCAGCAGGGAGAGACTATCTGTGGGACCGGTATCGAAATTACGGAGGTTCAACAGGCGGGCTGTCATTCTGGTAATGGGTATGGTGCCGGCTTGTTTTGTTTTTTCGCCCGTCTCGGTATAGATAATATTTGCGTTAGTGAATAAGATGGTGTCAACAGAAAGTAGAAAAGGTATTTTCCTTATCATGTTCACCGGCAGAGGTTTGATGACACCGGCATTAAACGGAAGGCCTTTATCCTTGTAATCAGTAAATAAGAACTGATCAACCCTTACCGTACCAATACCAAGTTTTTTCTCCTGGATATACCTCTCCAGATCTACCGGGCCCATGCTGACCGGGCCTGAACGGACCGTCATATAATCTGACTGGAATGATTTTTTGGCAAGGAATGAATCCAGGCCGAGGGCCGGTACCACGGAAAAAGAATCCAACGAGAAAGTGTTGTTCACCCGGTTAAAATCTGCATTATACCATCCGATTCGATTATTGCTGTCAATATAGTTACCGGTAAAATGGTTGAGCCGGAAAGAACTGTTGATCGCCGCCAGCCGTTGAAGGTTGGTGATGGTGGAAGAGCTTACATGTAGATTATTCAACCCGCCAGTCTGAATGACGAGACTGGCTTTGGACCGCCCGGTACTGTCCAGCCGGAAATCCTTCACGTCAATGGCGGCGATTTGAGCTTCCCATTCAGCGTGATGGCCCATCTCCTGTTCAATTTTAACTTGTTTTATATGGGCAGAGACTTTTCCATCACCGGTGTTGAATGTTTTTCCTTTTGGATCCGTGAAAAGAAGATCGGTCAGGTAAAAACGGAGATTGTTGACCTGGTATTTGTCAGAAGATCCAGTGGAATTGGTATGCAGTTCATCCGCCTGGAGGAAGTTGCCCGCATTTCGTTCACCATGCCAACTGAAGGAAAGGACTCCGCTGTCGGTTACCTGCGAGAAATTGATACTGGGCTGGATCAGTTTAAGCCCCATGATATCAATTGTGGGAAGATTATTCGTTGTTTCATCACCCGGTATGGTTTTAGGGATTACCTTAACCCGAAGCACGGGCTTTGTCATTTCCATCGCATCTAATGCAATAGCTCCATTGAGTAATGGTTGTATATGTGGTATAACTGTAAGAGAAGGGACGGAAACATCCGCTTCCATACTGGCGCTATTGTTTTTATAGGAGATATCGCGGAAGGCCGAGACCTTGTTATCGGTGATATCATAGCCAGAGACAGACAGCTTCATTGATTTATCTTTTACCACCAGCAGTGCACCATTCATATCAAGGCCCTGGAGCTGCAACTTATCTCCTGGCCTTTTTATCAATTCTGTAAATGAGACCGAGTTCAATTTAGTGGAAACTATTTTGCCACCTGTATTTGCAAAGAAATTGGTGTTGGCTCCATTTACATCCCTCAGCTCAATGACCGAAAGATCAGTATTACTTTTTTTCCCCGAATTGGTGGAATTGATATGTACATCACCATTGCGCCAATTAACACCATTGGCAGCAACACTACCTGTGATCTCATCCACGATCATCCGCTGCACAGCGACTTCCCGGAGTGAAATATTCATCTTCTTTTCGCGATTGCTGACATGCACATTGCCCGCAGCAAATCTGCCATCGGCGCCGGCATAACGGAGATTATCCAATTCGATGACAAGATTACCTGCTTGTATACGACCTTTTGTAAAATTCAGACTGGTTAACG
Organism: Chitinophagaceae bacterium; assembly: GCA_031406595.1. GTDB lineage: Bacteria > Bacteroidota > Bacteroidia > Chitinophagales > Chitinophagaceae > JJ008. The sequence goes on along the minus strand of JANOHQ010000027.1, from coordinate 3,020 downwards.
AATTTTTGATACCTGCTAACTTAGTAGAGGTAAGCAGGGAATTACTCTGGACAGAAACATCAGCCTTTTCCAGTTGCACCCGGAGATTATTTTTCAGCCGCAGATCGATGGTTCCATCTTGTATGAAGAGGTTTTGGAGGTCCATATATTCATTGACAGCACCCAGGGATTCAAATATATTTTGACGGTCTGCTTTTTTTTGACGGCTTGCGGCTGCCGTATAAATGATACTCGGACTGAACATGATAGCTTGTTCTGCTTTTAGCCTTCTTTCAAATACCAGGTCATCCCAGGAAAGACCCTGGAGATTGAACTGGGGCATATTGAATGTGTTCAGGATCTTACCGTTCTGTAGTTTATGGAAAATGAAATTGCTAAGGGTGATGCGATCGTCTTTGAAATGGATGCTGTCAAACTGGATACTATAACTGCTGTCTTTGATGAAATTCTCATAGTTGCGGATCGCCATCGCAAAACTTTTTACTTTGATCGGTTTGAGCGCTTCCTGGTCAACGCTCAATCCCTGCATTTCGAAATTGTTCTTGCTGAATGTAAAAGTGCTTGGACGCCCGTCCTTAACGGTCTTGATATTAAAATCGGCATTAGTAACGATCACGTACTTCAACTGGAGATCTCCCGTAAGCTGTTTAATGATATTCTCCAATTTAGGCGGGGTCTTATTGCCGGCTTTTTTTTTGCTGGCATTTACTTCCAGGTTGAACCGCGGATTGATACAATATACCGAATCGGCTTTGATGACCTCTGATTTGTAAAGGGTGTCGAAATCGATATTGGTGAGATAGAGAGCATCAAAAAATACATTGAAAGACGCGGCGGCGCTGTCCGTCCTGGTGGCAGCGATGGTACAACTGTCAAACTCCACTCTTTTTTTCTGAAGATTGATCCGGAAATGACTAAAAGTTAAACGATGCCGGCCATCGGGGAAAAGAATGTCCTGGTTATTACTCCTGAAAGCAACATTGTCACTAAACAGTATTTTTTCCTGTCCTTTTAATTTACTCGAATCTACCTGCAAATTGTCGATCTGGAAATACAGGTTAGAAATATGCATCGGGACCTGGTTAGGAATGATCTTATTGATAAGGGTAAAAGTTCCGTCCTCGATCTGGAAGCGTTTTACTTTCAAAATCTGCAGCGCATCCTGTATGGAAGAATAGACCTTTCCCATCTCTTCCGGTATGGATACATCTTTTGCTGGTTTTTTATCTGATTTCTCAATTACCCTTAGCCGGACCACTTCAATATGAGGACGTTTTAAGTTCAGTGAATCGATCACTATCTTCTTTTCGAAAAGAATGGGAAGGATAGCTCTTGCCTGGAGCTTTATTTTTTCCACGTTAAAACGATAGGCTGTGCTGCCGGTCAGGGTATCGGTCGTATAGAAGACCGCGTTCTCCAGTTCGATCTTTTTATTGAAATAATTAAAATGGAATTTGCCGATCTTTAGTTTCACCTTCCCTTTTGATGTGGATTCTACCAGGTCTTCGATCAGTGCTTTGGCATGAGCCTTGAACCAGAAGTGAAAACCGATAAGTAGTACCAGTATTATCCCGGAAGTAATACCAGTGATCCTGAAGAATTTTTTTGTGGGAAGCGTTAATGCCAAGGCGCGGAAATGATTTGACGTGAATTTACTGCAATTCAACGGCCTATTACCCCGGGACCTCGCTTTGGGAAACAAAAACCCCCGTTTCGGGCATTCAAAACAGGGGTTTTTTAAATTTTATCGGTTAGCTAACATTTGAACCGGGTGAAACAGGGTTTTCCGGTTTCAACAACTGTAGTTTTCCGTCACTGTCTTCTGCCGTCAATATCATTCCCTGGCTTTCGATGCCTTTCATTTTGCGTGGTGCAAGGTTGGTTACCACGATCACTTGTTTGCCTACCATTTCTTCCGGTTGATAATGCAAGGCGATACCGGAAACGATGGTTCTTTTTTCATGGCCAAGGTCAACTTCCAATTTGAGCAACTTATCGGCCTTCGCTACTTTTTCACAGGCGGTAACGGTTCCGGCTTTTAATTCAAGCTTTGCAAAATCGTCGTAAACGATTTCCACTTTTGCAGTTGCTACAGGTTTTCCTGTCGCAGATTTATCTTCGGTAGGTTTGTTTGATTCTTCCATTTTTGTTGTTTCTTGTTTTACCATCCCTGCTTTTAATTTTTCTACCTGCTCGGCGATCTCGCTGTCTTCCATTTTTCTGAATAATAATTCCGGCTCTCTCAAACTATAGCCCACGCTCAGCAATTTTATTTTCCCGGCATTTTCCCAGTCAAGCATTTTATCCACCACCTTCATCATGTGCAACATCTTCCTGGCAGTATTCGGCAAAAATGGGTTGATGAATACCGCAAGGTTTGCGGTCAACTGCAGGCAAAAGTGTATACAGTTGTCGATCTTTTTTTGTGCAGCCGCAGCTTCATCACCACCGGCAGCCAGTGCCTTCGCAATGATCCAGGGTTCTTTTTTCTGCATATATTGATTGCCTTTACGGGCCAGGTCCATTACCTGGAATAAAGCATCCTTAAAATGATAATATTCCAGCGCTGATTGTACTTCACCTTTAGTGCCTTCAACATCCGCGATCAACGACTTGTCATTATCATCCAGGATATCTTCATGCAGCGTAGGGACCTTACCGTTGCACAGTTTATGCATCAGCACAAAGGTCCTGTTTACAAAATTCCCGAAGATATCGCTAAGCTCACTTCTGTAAGCCGTTTGAAAACCTTTCCAGGTAAATTCACTGTCTTTTGTTTCCGGTGCAATGGCTGTTAAATAATACCGCAATGCATCTACCATTTGTCCACCACCATTTTCTTTCTTCACAAAGTCATTGATGTAGTCCCTCATCTCCAGTTTCCAGTTTCGGCTGGTACTCATCTTATCTCCTTCCAGGTTCAGGAACTCATTAGCTGGAACATTTTCAGGTAAGATATTACCATGCAACTTCAGCATAACAGGGAAAATGATGCAATGGAAAACGATATTGTCCTTTCC
>JANOHQ010000014.1:0-1938 GCA_031406595.1 Chitinophagaceae bacterium | reverse complement strand
TTCACCTTTCTCGGCTTTCACCGGTTTCCCATCTACTCCAGTGTATTTTGGAAGATGGGCCGGATCAAATTTTGATTCGATCAATTTATTGACGGCATCTTGCAGGTTGTTCTGGATAATATATTTTTCGCATTGCTGATCGATAGCTGCATTCATAAAAAATGCAAGCAGCATCGGCGCCGGGCCATTGATGGTCATGGAAACTGAAGTAAGCGGATCGCAAAGGTCAAAACCACTGTATAATTTCTTTGCATCGTCAACCGTGGCGATACTAACTCCCGCATTTCCCACTTTGCCATAGATATCTGGTCGCCTGTCAGGATCTTCCCCATATAATGTAACGGAATCAAATGCTGTTGATAAGCGTTTGGCTGGTGAATCAAGGCTGACGTAGTGAAATCGCCTGTTTGTCCGTTCGGGTCCGCCTTCTCCCGCAAACATCCTCGTCGGGTCTTCACCTTCCCTTTTTAATGGAAACACACCAGCGGTAAATGGAAAATGACCTGGCACATTTTCCTGTCCCTGCCATCGCAGGAGATCACCCCAATCTTTATAAGCAGGCAAGACTACTTTGGGAATACGGTTACCACTCAAACTTTTAGTGGTCATGGATTGTTTGATCACCCTATCACGAACCGTATACTCATAAAAGTCTTTTTCATATGCCGCAAGCTTATTAGGCCAGTTGGCGATTAGTTTCCTGGCAACAGGAGTTTGTTGCTCTGTGTAAAAATCTATTTGGGTTTTGATGAAAGCTTCGATATCCCTGACCGCCTTATCGCCAGATTGACGCAGTGTTTCCAAAGCCCCGGTGAGTTGGTATAATTTGGTGGCAATCGCTGCTTGCTCCATAACAAGCTGGTCGTAACCCCTGTTATTTTCCGAGATCTCTGATAAATAACGGACACGACTGGATGGAATAATTGCTTTTGAAACTTTTGCTGTTTCTGCAAAATGATATTCCCCAAACTTTGTATTTGTCTTGGCCTCGATCTTTTTCAACATCAATTCAAACAGGTGATTAACACCTTCGTCGTTGAATTTACTTGCCATCGTACCGATCACCGGTATCTCATCGTCTTTGGCAGTAAATAACAGGTGATTTCTCTTGTATTGTTTCTTTACATCTGCTAGTGCATCGAGGGCACCAGCCTTATCAAATTTATTTATGCAAATAAGATCGGCATAATCAAGCATGTTGATCTTCTCCAATTGAGAGGCCGCTCCATACTCCGGGGTCATGACGTACATGCTTACATCACAAAAATCCAATATGCTGGCATCACTTTGTCCGACTCCCGCGCTTTCCAAAATTATAAAATCGAATCCTGCCGTTTTGCATATTGTCACTGCTTCCTGTACGGCGCCACTTAGGGCTGTATTATCATCGCGGGTGGCCAGGCTCCTCATATAAGCCCGCGGGTGAGAAATGGCATTCATCCGTATCCGGTCACCCAGCAAAGCACCCCCGGTTTTTTTTCTTGAAGGATCAACTGAAATGACAGCAATTGTTTTATCAGTAAAGTTGTTGAGGAAGCGTCGAACGATCTCGTCAGTAACACTGCTTTTTCCCGCGCCACCCGTGCCCGTAATTCCTAAAACAGGCGAAGTCGTTTTTGAAACTTCACGGTTTTCTTTTAATTCTTTTAACTGTTTAGAATAATCTTCTCCATTCTCAGCATGCGAAATCGACCTTGCAATTCTTCGTATATCTTTTTCTTCTCCCAAAGGAAGTTTACCATTCCATTTTGGATCTGCCACGACTCCCCCTTTGGGGGGTTGGGGGGCAGTTTTCTTTATCACATCTTCGATCATACCCTCCAATCCCATTTTGCGGCCATCGTCCGGAGAATAGATCCTGGTAATTCCGTATTGATGCAATTCTTCAATTTCTGTAGGCAGTATCGTTCCACCCCCACCTCCGAAAATCTTTATATG
>JANOHQ010000003.1:0-2115 GCA_031406595.1 Chitinophagaceae bacterium | reverse complement strand
GGCAGTGTTGTGTATTGTGTAATGGTATCCCCCGGTTCATATATGACAACGCGGGCAAACAGGTCGCCGTCAAAAGAAAAAAACAGGACCATCGCGTAAATAATCAATTTCAGCCTCATAGTAAATAAACTTTTACCTATCTCATTAAATTCAATCCTTGTGTGCTGTCTGCCCTGATCAATAAAAGTTTATCGGGGCTGCCTGCGCCTCTTTTCAGCAACTTGATATAAGGTCCCTTATTGTAAGTACCGATGCCGATTTGGTTATCATACTCGTCGAGGATGGTAAGTTTAACACCGCCAGCATCCCTGGCCATAAAATTTGCCACCATGCGGCCCGCTTCATCCAGTGTTATGCCGACTGAATTACTTTCATCGAAAGTGCCATAGCCACTTCGTTCCGTACCGGTTTTATCGAACATCAGGATACCATTGAATCCCTCACCCCGGTTAATCCGTTTCCCAAATAGAAGCGGGTCGGGTGCCGGCGCGCCGATCCAAACTCTTTCCACCCCATTACTATCGGTAACAATAAGTCCTCTTACTTTGAGGATATTGTGCTCATAAGTATTTACGAGTTTGGGTTTCTTCCCGGTAAATGAAACAAATCCTAACGCAAGTGCAATTCCGAACAAACCAACCAGGAGATTGATCTGCTTTTTCAGTTTGTTATGTTTTTGATTCAGCAAGCTGAGTTGATGTAATACATCCTCTGTACCGTGAGTTTTTTTTTCTGCAGGCGCTATGGTAGATTTCATTTTTGCTTCATTAAGTGCCCAAGGTATCCTATTTCAATTTGCCGGCTGCTCGTAAGTCGCTCTTTCTTAAAACCAGTGATGGGTGGTACCGGACTACTGCCCGGCTACCGGTTGGAGCTATTGGAATCAACCTCTAAAAGATTATGATGACAGGATGAAAGATACGAATGACAACTTCCACAGTAATAGAAATCAAGTTAAAGCCGGCTGAACTCCGCAGTTTACCCATTGCCACGTGAATATTGATTTAACTGAAATCGGATCAAGGATGATTCCCTTTGTATTCCGGAACTCCGAATGATAGTACTTCAAAAAACCTCCCAGTTTGCAAAGGGTGGCTAGTTTTTCGGTTTCCGTTTTATTTATTTTACCCGGCTTATTGTTGACCTGCGCTTTTATTTTTCCAAGTAACAACAGGCTGATAACCGGGAGAATAAGAATTTCCTTTGACCAACAATAGCTGGGTGCTTGCCTCCATTTGTCCAACAACTATATAATTAATCTATTAATAGCTTTCTATTGAAGATCATGATCTCTCCTTTCATCTGCACATAGTACATTCCTTTTCCAATGGATGCCGGTAAGTGGATCAGTTCGGATCCCGAACCACCTGCATGGTCGATCGTCCGGGTAAATACGGTTTGCCCCATGCTGTTGACCAGGGTAAACTGGTAAGTCCCTCTTGTCATTTTTTTCATCTCCAGGTTCAGTACTTTACCGGAAACAGGATTGGGATACATGTTCACCAGTGATCCTGCGCCACCGACCGCAACTTTTACAATGGGTGTGTATTTTGATCCGGGTGCGATATCGATCACTTTTAAGCGATAGAAATTATTCCCTGTCAATGGATTTATATCAAGAAAAGTATAATTCAGCACACCACTACCGCCAGTGGCCATCACTTCTCCTATCTTATAGAAACTGCGCCCGTCGCCGCTTCTCTCCACTTCATATTTATAAGTACCTGTTTCCGTTACTTTCCATGCCAGTTCTATATCACTTAGCTTCTGGTAAGCTTTGAATTCTGTAAAACTCACCGGCAGAGCAAACATATTCAGCAAAGTGATCGTAGGATCATTGCCCGGGCCTGTATCGGGATCATCGGTCACCTGGTTACTGAAGTTCGATCCGCTCACCGTTCCCTGGTTGCTTATCGACCCGGTTGCGCCGGCATTGATCGATACATCATAGTAAATAATGATGCTGTCGCCGGGGTGGAGGGTGCCGATGGTGAAGGGGCCCTGGGCGAAGCTGGCATCACCAATGAATAACACAGCAGTAATTATCGAAGCTTTCCTGATCATAGATTTGTATTTCATACGATTGCTTTATTAATTCTTGTACACCTGTATATG
>JANOHQ010000487.1:0-3940 GCA_031406595.1 Chitinophagaceae bacterium | reverse complement strand
CTTCGCAATAAATAATTTCAGCAGGTGGTATAAAAAAACTGCCTTCCGTGTTGGTGATGATCAGTTTAAAATCCTCCGCCGGTTGTTCTAAATGATGTTGCAATTGCTGCACCTGCTGTAGTTGTGTGTGCTGCTCCTGGTTCGTGGCCTTCTTGATAGCTGCTACCAGCTCATCCGCATCGATGGGCTTCAATAGATAGTCAAGGGCGCTGAACTTAATGGCTTTAATGGCATACTGGTCGTAGGCGGTAGTAAAAATGATATGAAAATTTATTATACTTAATTTCTGCAATGTATCAAACGCATTCATACCCGGCATTTCAATATCCATAAAAACGATACCCGGGTTATGTTTTTCGATCGCTGCCAGGGCGCAATAGCCATCTTCACATTCTTCCACGATCTCAATACCGGGGCAGTGCATCTCGAGTAATATCCTCAGCACGTCACGGCAATGAATTTCATCATCTACTATTATAACTTTCATGCTGTTCATTATTTCTTGTTCACAATATTATTCAGTGTAAGCAAAACTGATGTACCCGCTGCATTTCCTGCTGCATCAAAAAGGTCTGTCACAACAGCCTTTGCGTTGATACCATAGGTTTCATTTACACTTTTCATCCGTTCCTCGGTGATCTTCATTCCCAGGCTTTTTTCCTGTAGTGCCGATTTGCTTTTTAATGCGGCGGCGGCTTCTCTTCCCACTCCATTATCTTTTATGAATATCGCAAGCGTACCGTTGTCATCTGAAATATCGATCGTCAACAGACTACCCGGTTTTTTATTATACATCAAACCATGCCAGATAGCATTTTCTATATATGGCTGGATAAGCATGGGTGGTAACAGCATATTTTCACTATCCAGGCCGGCAGCGATCTGGATAGCGTATTCAAACGCATGATTAAAGCGTAGTGCTTCCAGCTGAATATATAATTCTATTGCTTTTAATTCACTGTCAAGTGTCACCCATTCGTTGCGGCTGTTGTCCAGTATCAGCCTCATCAGGCGACTGAATTTTGTGAGATAGCCCGATGCATTTAGCCGGTCATTTTTTAATATAAAGCTATTGATGCTGTTTAGACTGTTAAACAGGAAATGAGGGTTCATTTGCGTTCGCAATAAATTCATCTGAACCTGTGCCAATTTAGCTTCAAAGTCTCTCTTCAATTCCTCCTCGCGTCTCACTTTTTTTATCCTGGAATAGAAGATACTGAATAGCACAGCCCCTAAAAAAAGCCAGGCCAGCGCAGAGAACCACCAGGTCTTCCAGAAGGCTTTGCGGATATTAAAGTTGACGGGATTGGCAGATGCATACCAGTCTTTCCCATTTGTAGAGGCTTCTGCTAAAAAGGAGTATTTCCCTGCCGGCAGGTTGGTATAGCGGGCATTTCGTTGCTTTCCTGCATACACAAAACCTGTGTCAAATCCTTTGAGCGAATAGCGGTATTGGATAAAGGCTCCCAACCTGAGATCCACCGCCAGGTACGAAAAAGAAAAATTGTTCTGGTAATACTTAAACGAATGGTTAACGGCCCCAGGAATGCTGAAGGTGCTATCCTTTAATTCCACCGACGTTATAAAAACCTGCAATGACTTTTTTTCAGACCTGATCTTATCCGGGTAGAAATAATTGAAACCTTCAGAACTTGTGAGAAATACTTCGCCATCACGGGCCAGGTAATAATTACAAAATAAATGATTGCTTTGCTCCATGCCATCGCGGGCATCAAAACTTTCTACCACGCCCGTTGCAGGGTTATACCTGGCAGCACCTATATATCCCAATATCCATAACATGCCTGATTGGTCACAAAGCAGGCCCGTAATATTGTTGCTGGCAAGTCCGTCCTTTTTACTAATCACCTTTTGCACGGTAAAACTGGTTGGGGAAATAACGTTGACTCCGTCTCTTCCGCCGGCATATACCACCCCGCTACTATCGATCGCCACTGCCTGTATTCCCTTATTAACGGGATTACCCGGAAGATCAATTTGTTTTAAATTGCCGGACTGACGGTTGTAATAATAAAGACCCGTTGCCTGCGCCAGCCACCAATTCCCGCTTTTATCGGTCGCGGCATGAAAGGTGGTATTTTTTGCAATTACCTTCAGCGTTGGATGGTCAACAAAACTTTGCACTTTTTTTGCGATGGGGTCAAATAGCACAAAACCTCTATTGGTACAGACAATGAAATTCTCATCGTTGTCTTTTACGATAGCAATAATTTCAAGACTCGGAAGCGAATGTTCCGGGTGCAACGTATCCCTGCGGTACTGCTCATATTTTCCATCCGGTAACAGCAACCCCATACCACCACCGAAAGTGCCCACCCAGATCCTGTCAGACCTGTCAGTAACTACGGAGCGGATCGTCCTGAACTTTTGAGCATTACTATTTCCATCAAAGTAGGGGTAGAAAGTGGCGATATTTTTTTCCCTGTCCCAGCGGGCGAGATGCCTGTTCGTCCCTATCCAGAAATTATTCTTCCGGTCCTGTGCCACCGATGTAAAACCTGCATCATATCGCTCTCCCAGCTCATTGACCAGGTATTTTTGAGATTTGATCTGGGGCCTGTTTATCTGTGTATAGGAGATGCCACGGCTTTGAATGAACATCGTGCCCGTCCGGGTAATAAAAAGCCGGCGACAGTGATTTGTTTTTAAGGAGAATGGATCGGCGGGATCGTGCTGCAGTACCAAAGCGTTCTGTTGATTCAGATCCAGGATATAAACACCATAATACCGGGTGGTTATGGCAAACCGGTTATTGCCGACTGGTTCGATCGAGCCGGCAAATCCACCAATAGGTTTCCCGTCGGATGCGGGCCAGTCGCGGATAAGAGTAACTATGCCTGTCCTGGTATTTACCAGAGAAATATTTTCGTGAACAAAACTGCCCGTAATGACGGTGCTGTCGTTTACTTTACTCGCACACCATGCACTCCGCACCGGCAGCTCCCTGATAATTTTTTGTTGCCGGATGTCTACTAACAAAGATTTACTGTTAAAACCAAGTAACCATTCATCGCCTGCAATATGTTCGAAACAAAGCGGCGATCTATATTGCTGGAAGATCTTTTCAAAGCCTTCCAGCTTGATAATTTTTCCATTTTTCAGCTCGTAACAATTGTTGCTGCAGACAATCAGCAGGTTGGCTTCTGTAGTTTCACCAAAATAAAGGACCCTGTTAAAATCCACCGAACCCGGATCGAGTTTGCGGAAATCGATGTCATTTTCTCTTTTGTATTTTATTCCACGGGGAGTGCTGATCCAGATGGTACCCTTCGAATCACAATAAATTATCTGTACATTGTTTGTATTCATTTGGGAGCTGTCGCCCTGGCTATACGTACTGAGTTGATACCCGTCAAAAATATTGATACCCTCGTCGGACCCTATCCATATACGTCCCAGCCGGTCTTCCGTAAAGACCAGGTCCAGGTCACTCAAGAGTCCATCGGTGGTGCTAAGATGCCTGAACACATAGGGTTGCGCCTGTGCATTGTGATAGCAGGTCAGTAAAATAAAAAATATAAAGGCTTTTCGGATCAAATTGAAACCATTTGTGTGGTTACTAAATTAACCGATACACGCCGAAACTATGGTAAAAATGATGCAACGGTGAAGGTTTGAGGGAGTGGTGAAGACCTTGTATGGAAAGACTAAATTAAAGAGCCCACCTATTTCTAAGCGGGCGCAGTAGCCTCGACAGGAATTTCTTTTTATTTATGGTTCTTGTCAAATCTTTCTCATTTTTTATATTCTCACCTACGTCACTTGTTAATTTTTTTCGGCGGCAAAGAAAAAAAATTAATAAATACAAAAGTTCTGCATACACTTGCGGACAACTCAAAGGTCAACTATAAATTGATGGTTATTAATATTTTATAATAGAAAAATATATATTTAAATGTTTATTCCTGAACCAAAATTC
>JANOHQ010000457.1:0-14032 GCA_031406595.1 Chitinophagaceae bacterium | reverse complement strand
GGTATTACCGAAAAAGATGTGGCCGTGAAAGCAACCACAACGGAACAACTTGGTTTTGTGGGTCGCGGGGAAGGATTAATGGCTTATGCGACTGTTTTGCTGAAGAAGAATCCCTGAGATCGTATTAATTATCTTTACCGGAATGCCAGGAATAGAAATAAAGATCATCAACCAGTCATCCAATCCCTTGCCGGGATACGCAACCACCGGCTCACCCGGGATGGATATCAGGCCCAGTTTGGAAGAACCGGTTATTTTACGGTCACTTGAAAGAATATTGATCCCCACGGGACTTTTTATCGAATTGCCGGAGGGGTATGAAGCCCAGGTGCGGCCCCGGAGTGGAGTGGCTATCAAGCAGGGGATCACCTGCGTGAATACACCGGGTACGATCGATGCTGACTACCGCGGAGAAATTAAGATCATATTAATCAACCTTTCCGGCGAAGAACAGGTCATACAACCCGGTGACCGTATCGCCGAGCTGGTTATCCAAAAAGTAGAGAAAGGAACCTGGAAAGAAGTGACAACGCTGGAGGTCACCGAACGGAATGCCGGGGGATTTGGCCACACAGGAAAACAATAAAAAAAATGAAGACCTGCCTCACAGGATTTATTGGGATCATCTGCCTGTTCTGCTCCTGCAGGTCAACAAAAAATATCCAGACCGCTGTAGCCAAAAAAGATACGGTCGCTGTTGCGGTGAATATACCACCGGATAACAGTATAGAAGATTCGATCGCATTTATCAAGGAGACCTGTCGCGGTATTCGTGACAACTATATAAAGTTTACCACTTTTTCCGGCAAGATCGATCTTGACTATGAAGATGCCGATGGAAAAAAATACAATGTGAACGCACATGTGAGGATGTATAAGGATAGTGTGATATGGATATCGATAACGGCCATTCTCGGGATTGAGGGTTTGAGGGTCCTTATTACACCCGACTCGGTAAAATTGCTGGATAAACAGAATAAGATCTATATGCCGCGAAGCGTTTCTTATCTCCAGGAAGTAACAGCACTCCCGCTTGACCTTGCTACGCTCCAGGACCTTCTCCTGGGCAACCCGGTATTCCTCGATACCAATATCATTTCCTACAGCAAGACGGGCAATACAATATCATTACAGAGTAATGGCAGTTTTTTCAAGAACCTGTTCACGGTGGGTGAGAGCGATAAACTGGCCCAGGCCAGCAAGCTGGATGATATCGATAAACTCCGGAGCCGCACCTGCTATCTCACTTACTCGGATTACGAGGATAAAAAAGGTCCCGATGGTTACCGGGTCAATTTTTCTACCAAACGAACCATCCACGTTGCAGAGAAGAAGAAACTGGACATTAAGATGGATTTCAAACAGGTTGATTTTAATGAAAAGTTAAGTTTTCCCTTCTCCGTGCCTAAAAATTATGATCAGAATTAGTTTAATGAAATTAATTTCGCATATTGCCGTTATCAGGACACGATCCCGCACCCTGTTTTTTAAACCCACATCCCATTAACTATGAGAAAAAACATCCTCTTTGGTTTGCTGCTTTCAGGATTGTCCGGTATGATCACCGCCCAACCCGTTACAGACAAGACTGAGCTGGAAAAGGAGCGGAGAGAGATTCAGAAAGAACTCAGCGAGATCCAGGGCCTTTACAACCAGGTAAAAGGTCAAAAAAAGCAAACACTGGGTCAGCTGAATATGCTGAACAGAAAGATCAATCTCCAGGAACAGTATCTCAGTAATATCAACAAAGAAATTAGGGGTATTGATGATGATATCTACCTGAGCAACCTCGAAATATACAGGCTTCAGAAACAAATGGATACACTGAAATCCCAATACGCCAAAACTGTTGTGTATGCCTATAAGAACCGGAGCAACTATGATTACCTGAACTTTATTTTCTCCGCCAATAGTTTTAATGATGCCGTGAGGCGGATCGCTTACCTGAAGAGCTACCGGGCTTACCGTGAAAAACAAGTGACTACGATCCTTGAAACACAGGACCTGATCGCTAAACGCAAGCACCAGCAAATGGGAAGAAAGGAGCAAAAGAATGTTGCTTTGACCAACCAGACCAAACAGGTCCAGGAGCTGGCCGTTCAAAAAAAGGAGAAAGATGCGGTGGTCACACAGTTGAAGTCAAAGGAAAATGATCTTTCCAAACAGATCGCATCTAAAAAGAAAAAGGACCGTGACCTTCAAAATGCTATCACAGCTATTGTTCGCCGTGAAATTGAAATAGCCAGGAAAGAAGCGGAGGCGAAAGTAAAGGCAGAGGCCGAAGCAAGGAAAAAGGCTGACGACCTGGCAGGAAGGAATAAGCCGGCCGAAAAACCTGTTGCCAGCAAGCCCGGAGTAACGACTAACCCTGCGGTTAATCCTACCACTACTGTCGCCAAAAGAAATGAGCCGACCAAGAAACCCGATAGCTACCTGAACTTTAATGCTACGGATATTGCGCTGAATAATAAGTTTGAACTGAACAAAGCCAAATTGCCCTGGCCGGTGGACAATGGTGTTGTCACCCTGCATTTTGGCAACAATAAGATTGACAATACCCTGCTCACATTTGATAATCCCGGGCTGACCATTTCAACCCCTTCCGCTGGTGTGCCGGTGAAAGTTGTATTTGATGGAGAGGTTAGCAGTGTCTATAACCTTGGTGATGGTATGGCCGTTACGATCCGTCATGGTAAGTACTTTACCACTTACAGTAACCTTACCTCGGTAAGTGTCAGCAAAGGCTCCTCGGTAAAAACAGGTCAGCAGATCGGTAAAGCGGGCAAAGATGATGACGGGAACGGCGGACAGATCGACTTTATCCTGATGATCGAAACAAGGAATGTAAACCCACAACCCTGGCTTCGCCGCTAACCAGGTAAGCTGGTAAATAATATTGATAAATGGATCCTCCCGCCGGGAGGATCTTTTTTTATAGAAAACGTTCGTATAATTTTTCGTAGATGGGGATGATATGATTGATATCAAACTGTTTTGCATGCCGCGCAGCTCTTTCCTTGAATTGTTGCAATGTGGCATCGTCTTTTAATATAGAGAGTGCCTGCCGGCTCATTGCTTCGATATCTCCCACATTGCTCATAAAGCCTGTTTCCCCATCGATATTTATTTCGGACAATCCACCGGCATTGGTGGAGATGACCGGCACACCAGCAGCCATGGCTTCCAATGCCGCAAGCCCAAAGCTCTCATATTCCGAGGTAAGCAGGAACAGGTCGGCAATGGCGAGAATATCTTCCATTTGTTCCTGTTTTCCTACAAAGCGGATCTCATCCTGGACACCCAGTTCTCTTCCCAGGTCTTCCGCGGTAGAACGTTCGGGACCATCTCCCACAAACAGGAGTTTGGCGGGTAACTGCTTATTTACTTCCGCGAAAATTTTTACCACATCCTGTACCCTTTTTATTTTGCGAAAATTGGAAGCATGCATTAAGACCCGTTCTCCATTGGGAGCGATCACTTTTTTGAATGCATCGATTGGCTTTCGCTGGAAGCGGCTTACATCCACGAAATTGACTATGACTTCAATCTCCTTGGTGATCGCAAAATGTTTGAATGTCTCGTCACGCAGGTTTTGTGATACAGCGGTAACCGCATCGCTTTCATTGATAGAAAAAGTAACGACCGGGGCATAGGTCTTATCACGACCCACCAGGGTGATATCTGTTCCGTGCAGTGTTGTAATGACGGGGATCTTCTTGCCTTCTTTTTCCAATATTTTTTTTGCCATATAGGCCGCGGACGCATGCGGGATGGCATAATGTACATGTAAGAGGTCAAGGTTATTGTTCCGGATCACATCCACCATCGTGCTGGCCAGGGCGGTCTCATACGGTGGATAATCAAACAGGGGGTAGGTAGGCACCTGCACTTCGTGGTAAAATATATTCGGGATAAAACCATTGAGCCTCACCGGCTGCTGGTAAGTAATAAAATGTACCTGGTGTCCTTTTTGGGCGAGCGCTTTACCCAGCTCCGTGGCTAAAACACCGCTACCGCCGAATGTGGGATAGCAAACAATTCCGATCCGCATAATTTATGATTAGGGCTACCGAAGGTAACAGTTTTGGAGCAGGAAGGTTTACCGTTTATCTTAATTCTTTATATCCTTTTTTTCGTTTTCGGTTATCTTTATCAAAATTGAGGTATATGAGAAAATTGTCCGTTTTCCTGGCCCTTTTCCTGGCAGGCACAACCGCTGCTTTTTCACAGAAAGAAGACTCTTCATTTATCAAACGCATTTCCGATGAGATACTCGTAAACGGGAAAGCATATGAAAATCTTCGCTACCTGACCAAGCAAATAGGAGGGCGCCTGGCAGGTTCACCGGGAATGGTGAAATCCGAAGCATGGGGTTTGAAAATGATGCAGGAAAGCGGTGCAGACCAGGCCTGGATGCAGGAATGTATGGTGCCACATTGGGTGAGGGGTGGAAAGGACGAGGCAACAGCTGTCTATGATGAAAGCAGCAGTAAGCATAGACCTGTTAAAAAAGCACTGGATATCGTGGCACTTGGTAATTCAATAGGTACAGGTAAAGCAGCAGTTTCAGCAGAAGTACTGCTGGTTCAGTCGTTTGATGAGCTTGAAAAAAGAAAGGATGAAGTAAAAGGTAAGATCGTTTTTTATAATTACAGATTTAATGATACGTATGTAAATACTTTCCTGGCCTACCGGGATGCAGGACAGTATCGCGGGCAGGGTCCAAGCCGTGCTGCAAAATACGGAGCAAAAGCAGTGATCGTTCGCAGTCTCAGTCATGCAACCGACAATAACCCGCATACGGGTGCTACAAGATATGATAGCAACTATGCAAAGATCCCCGCAGTGGCTATCGGCTTAAGAGATGCAGACTGGCTCAGCGCACAAATGCAAAAAGGGGATGTCGGTGTCACCCTTAAAACAAATGGTCATTTTCTTCCGGATACGATTGGTCACAATATCATAGGGGAAATAAAAGGAACTGAGTTCCCGGATGAGATCATCACGGTCGGAGGTCATCTCGACAGCTGGGATAATTGTGAAGGGGCTCATGATGATGGGGCTGGTTGTGTTCAAACGATCGAAATACTCCGGGCTTTTAAAGCGATCGGGTATAAACCAAAGAGAACGATACGCTTTGTTTTATTTGCCAATGAAGAGAACGGTTTGAGAGGTGGAAACAAATACGCCGATGAAGCAAAGGCAAAAAATGAAAAACATATCCTGGCCATTGAAAGCGATGCCGGTGGCTTTACTCCGCGGGCATTGGGCTTTACGGGCACGGAGGAACAGTACCAGAAATTCCTTTCCTGGAAAGTACTCATCGCGCCATATGGCTGTACTGAATTCAATAAGGGCGGCGGCGGCGCTGATATCGGTCCGCTGAATCGTGCTTTTAAAACTGCAATGGCCAGCCTGAATCCCGATACGCAGCGCTATTTCGACATCCACCATTCCCGCAGTGATGTATTTGAAGCGGTGAATAAACGGGAGCTGGAACTGGGCGCTGTGAACATGGCAGCATTGATCTACCTGGCTGATAAGTACGGCTTGTAAGTAATTTCCAGGTCAGTAAAGTAAAAATAGAGCGGGTGGTTAAAACATCGGGAGAAAAATTGCATTACCGGAAGGAAACCAGTTTTTTCACAGCCATTCTTCCTTTTCCCTTTAATTGAATATAATAGATCCCCGGCAATAACGAAGTGGTAAATGAGTGCTGTACGGATCCCCGGCCAATAGGTTGATTCTGCAAAAGCTTTCCGGCTACATCAAATACCTGCAGGTTATCAAACCAATTCATCGGGTATTGCAGGTAGACCATTCCTGAGGAAGGGTTTGGGAATAGTTTAATGGCAGCGCTGACATCAATATTCGTAGTGGGCGTAGTGATCGAACCAGTTTTATTCAAAACCCAGTTATTCGGATCAATAACCACACCCGTAGGTGTTCTGCCTGATCTGAATTTAAAAACCTGGTCATTGACTGTTTGATTTACCCGCACCGTGGTATCTCCCTGCGTAGTATTAATAGTGAATTCATAAAGTCCTTTGAAAAAAGGAGTGAACGCAGGAGCGCTTACGGTCTGGTTTACCCTCAAAGCAAGACTGTCACCGGACCTGGAATAATCAACATTGAATGTAGGATAACCCTGTCCATAATACCACTGGTTAAAAAAATCAGTAAAACTTCTACCGCATACGCCTTCCGCTACGGACTTAAAATCATCGGCCGTAGCAACAGAGTCTTTGAATTGTTGCTGAAATAGTTGCAGTGTTTGAAAAAATTTAGCGTCATCCTGTATTTCAAACCGCAGCGTATGAATAATAGCAGAACCCTTGTTATAAGTAAAGCGGCCGCTGAATATCCTGTTCTCGTCAAATAAAGAAGCATCCGGAACAAAAACACTACCGGTGGTTGACACTAATACATCTGTGTGGATATTTTGCATGTAGATTGGCGGCGTAGTGGTGAAAAGAGCAGGTAGTTTTTCCACCATCAGGTACTCGCTATAACTTGCAAATCCTTCATTAAGCCATATATGGTTCCAGGTAGCGCATGTTACATTATTGCCAAACCATTGATGAGCCAGCTCATGTGCAATAAGTGATGTGCCGAAACTGCTCATGGTACTCATGGTCTGGTGCTCCATGCCGCCACCTATATTGGCATGGGCATGGCCGTATTTTTCATTTTTGAACGGATACAAGCCAAACAGTTCACTCATTTTCTCAATAAATACCGGGGTTTTATCCAGGTTGGTTTTGTTGGCCGCCAAATAAACGCCGCCGTTATTTACTAAATAATGCTGTACGAGTATGGAATCCGGCGCCATAGCTGCAGGCTTTGCATAATTATCATATTCTAAATAATTACCCACTGAAAAACTGAGCAGGTAATAAGCCATAGGATAGCGGGTGCTCCACTGGTATTGTTTCTTGTTATTCGGTTTGTCTACCACCGCTTTCAGCAGCCCATTGGAACCTGCTTTATTGGTGGCACTGGTAGTGATCCATATATCTGCAGAGTCTATTTTATCTTTCAATAACTGTTTTGCAGGGAACCATTCTCTTGCCTGGTAGCTTTCAGAAAGACTTGCCGTGTATACGAGACCATTGCCGCTTACCGTCCCTGCAAAAACTCCACTGGAATTGGCAGTGCCGCGGTAATAAAATAATGCATTGACCACAGTACCGGCAGGTATAACCGGTGTTTGCGCAACCAGCACATGATCATTGGTACGGGTGAAGTTCATTTTTATACCATTGATGAAAGCAGAGTCAATGGTCATAGTATTTTTAAATTCCATTGCGAACGTATCAATGGCTTGCACCGCAATGGCTCTTGTAAGTGCTGTTCCAACAATAAACCTGTTGTTGGCTTCAACTGTAATATCCAGGTTTACATACTTGATATCATATTTGTTCATTAAAGCGGATTGGAAGAAACTAACCTGTTCTGTACGGTTAGATATCCCGGTATGGAAGCATTTCTCAGGGCAACCGGGATTTTCATTTCCGGCTACCTGCGCCATAAGTAACTGTGAACCAGAGATCATCAGGCAAAAGAGCAGGTATTTTTTTAGCATAAAGCCGAACTTTGGAAGGCAATATAACTAAAATATTTTTTTACTCCGGCGTGGACAAGTTATTTAAGAAGGCTTGCTAAGGCGGCTCCGGCTTTTTTAAACGGGAAACTTTCCAGCACCCGGTTCATTTGCCCGGTAATCTCCTGTGTGCAAAGATTACCAATACTTCCTTCATGAGTATGTTCGATAGTACCGCTATGAGTGAAGTGGCCAGATTCGATATCCATTCCTACCTTTTTATAAGCATCGCGGAATGGCATCCCGTTATTTACGAGTTTATTTACTTCCTCCACGCTGAACAGGTATTTGTGTTTTTCATCCGACAAGATATCTTTTTTGATCTCCATATTTGACAGCATGAGGCCGGCCATCTCAATACAATCTTTCAGTGTTTTAAAAGCCGGGAATAAATTTTCCTTCAATAATTGCAGGTCGCGATGATAACCCGATGGCAGGTTGGTGGTCATCAGCATGATCTCGTTGGGCAGTGCTTTGATCCGGTTGCAATGGGAACGGATCAGTTCAAAGACATCCGGGTTCTTTTTATGCGGCATGATGCTGCTGCCCGTGGTCAATTCTACCGGGAAAGAGATAAAGCCAAAGTTCTGGTTCAGGTATAAACAGGCATCCATGCTGAATTTGGCCAGTGTGTCCGCGAGATTGGACAGTGATTGCGCTACGATCCGTTCTGCTTTTCCTCTCCCCATTTGGGCATACACTACATTATAGTTCAGGTCATCAAATCCCAGCAGTTTTGTGGTCAGGCTGCGGTTGATCGGGAAAGAAGAGCCATACCCGGCAGCGGAGCCCAATGGGTTTTTATTGACCACATCATAAGCGGCTTTGAGGGTAATAGTATCATCCACTAAGCTTTCTGCATAAGCGCCCAGCCAAAGTCCGAAAGAAGATGGCATGGCTAATTGCAGGTGCGTATAACCCGGAAGCAAATGGGCTTTGTACTGCTCGCTTTTTGACTGTAGTAATGCAAAAAAGGGCTGAACGGACCCAACCAGTTCTTCCAGTTCATTGCGTAAGAATAATTTTATATCCACCAATACCTGGTCGTTGCGGCTCCGGGCACTGTGAATTTTCTTGCCAATATCTCCCAGTTTCTCCGTCAGTAAGAGCTCTACCTGGGAATGGATATCTTCAACGTCGTCCTGGAGTCTGAATTCTCCTTTTTCAATTTGTTGGTAGATTTTTTTGAGCGCTTGCTGCAATTGCGAAAGCTCGTCTTTGGTAAGCAGTCTTACCGATTCCAGCATTTCAATATGAGCCAGTGATCCCAGGACGTCAAAAGCAGCTAAATACATATCCATCTCCCGATCTTTCCCGACAGTGAACGTTTCTACTTCTTTCAGGGATGCTTTATCTTTTTGCCAAAGTTTCATAGCAGCTTGTTTAGAAGTTGGATATATAGATCTATTCCATTCTTTATTTCATCGATATAAATATACTCATCTGCGGTATGACTTCTTGCCGAATCTCCGGGTCCCATCTTCAAAGAAGGGAAAGACATTAATGCTTTATCCGAAGTGGTCGGTGAGCCATAATGGCTCCGTCCCAATGCTGCGCCCGCTTTTACAAGGGGATGATCCAGTGGAATGAAAGTGGAACGAAGTCTTGTACTCCTGGCCTTTACGTCACATTTTACATTGTCTTTGATCGTGCCGAGTACTTCCTCAAAACTATACAGTTCATTGATCCTCGTGTCTACAACAAATTTGCATTGTGCAGGTACCACATTATGGGCTTTATTTTCCGTTTCGATGACTGTAACAGACATTTTATTGACACCGAGCAGCCCCGATACTTTCGGGAACTGGTAATTGTTGAACCATTCAATATCTTTTATGGCGCCGGTGATTGCATTGATGCCTTCATTCCGGGCGGCATGCCCCGCTTTGCCATAGTGGATACAATCCAGCACCATCAATCCTCTTTCGGCAACTGCCATCTCCATTTGCGTAGGCTCGCCGACAATAGCGCAGTCAATAGCGGGTAAATACGGCAAGGTATATTCGATACCACCGGTACCCGATATCTCTTCTTCTGCCGTTGCTGCAATGGCCAGGTTGTATTTCAGATCAGGTTTATCATAATAATAGAGGAACACGGAGACCAGTGAAACTAAACAGCCGCCCGCATCATTACTTCCCAGTCCATACAATTTTCCCTCTTCGACCATGGGGTTAAATGGGTCTTTTGTATACTGCGGGTCAGGTTTTACCGTATCATGATGAGAATTCAGCAGGATCGTGGGTTTATTCTTATCAAAAAACTTATTCAATGCAAACACATTATTACCCACCCGGGTAGCGGCAATATCCCGCACCGCGAAAAATTTACCGATGATACTGGCTGTTTGTTCTTCTTCCTTGCTGAAAGAGGGCGTGGCGATCAGTTCTTTCAGTAGTTCAATTGCAGCCTCCTCTAAATCTCCCCTCAGGGGAGAGACTTTCGAAGGGTCTTGATTATTTAAAGAATCTTTCATCTCTCAGTTTTTTAAGCCACTCCTTCGGAGGAGGTTGTGATCGATGTTCCAGCATTTCCTTTTACCAGTTCTTTTATTTTTTCTGCTTTCCCGATGATTACTTTGCTGACACCACTGTTCAGCGCGGCAAAAGCATTGTCCAGCTTGGGGATCATCCCGCTGTTGATCTTGTCTTCGCCTCTCAGTTTCTTATATTGAGCGGGGTTGATCGCGGGAATAACAGAACTGTCATCATTGATATCCAGCAACACACCCTCTTTTTCAAAAGAATAGATCAGGGTCACTTCGTAGTCGCTGCTCAATCCTTTTGCAAGTTCCTGGGCTATCGTATCGGCATTGGTGTTTAATAACTGCCCCTGTTGGTCGTGTGTAATGGGCGCAAAAACAGGTGTAAGGTTCTTCTGTAACAAACTGTTGACCAGGTCGGCATTGATCGCATCTACATCGCCCACATAGCCGTAGTCCATGACCGGGTGCGATCGCTTATGTGCGAGGATCGCATCGCCATCTGCGCCGGTAAGACCGATCGCATTGCAGTTATTGGCCTGGAGTTTTGCTACGATATTCTTATTGATATAGCCGGCATAGACCATTGTTACGATCTTCAATGTTTCTGCATCCGTGATCCTGCGGCCTTCTACTACCTGCTGCGGGATATGTAGTTGTTCGGCGAGACGGGTGGCCAGCTTGCCGCCACCGTGTACCAGTATCTTTTTTTCATCCAGTGAAGCAAAAGCCACGAGAAAGGAAGATAGTTTCTCTTCCTCGTCGATAATGTTGCCACCGATCTTTATAATATATAGCTTATCCATTGTTCCTGAGTATCTCAGACAAAACGGCCTGCGCGGCCCAAACACGATTGCCCGCCTGTTGAGTTACGATCGACTGGGATCCATCCAGTATCTCATCACTTAGTTCTACATTCCGACGCACAGGGAGACAATGCATCACTTTTGCATTGACTGCCTGCGCCAGTTTTTTATTGGTCAACATCCAGTTCGGATCACTTTCATATATCTTGCCATAATCGTTGTAAGTGCTCCAGTTCTTTACGTAAACAAAATCGGCGTTTTTCAGCGCTTCATCCTGGTTATGCGTGATCGTGGCTCCCTTCGTGAATTCCGGGTTCAGATCATAATCTTCGGGATGCGTAATAACAAAATCGGCTTTGCCCCAGGCATTCACCCATTGTGAAAAACTATTGGCAACACATTGTGGCAAAGGCTTTACATGCGGAGCCCAGCTTAGAACAATTTTAGATTTTCGATCGACGATTTTAGATTGGCTCAACGCCTCAGTGATCGTTATAATATCAGTAAGGCTCTGAAGAGGGTGAAGCGTTGAACTTTCAAGACTCACTACAGGGATCCCTGCGTACTTGATAAATTGTTTGATGTACAGTTCACTGTAATCATCCTCCCTGTTCTTCAGTGAAGGAAAGGTCCTGATCGCCAGTATGTCAAAATACTTTCCAAATACAGGAGCCGCATCCTTTACGTGCTCCACCGAAGTGCCACTCATGATCGCTTCCTCTTCAAACTCCAGCGCCCATCCTTCATTGCCTACGTTAAAAACAATGGCTTCCATTCCCAAATTCTGCGCAGCGATCTGGGTACTCAGTCTGGTACGCATACTGGGATTGAGAAACAAACACCCGATACGTTTATTGACACCGAGGGTCTTGTCCGAGTAAGGATCGGCTTTATAGGCCAATGCTTTCCGGACCAGGGCGTCTATATCGGTTACATCATGTGCGGAGATAAATTTTTTCACCCTGTTTTATTTATTTTTTTGACATAATTTTTTTATAGACATAGGATACCAGGAAAAAACAAAGCAGATAGAGTACCAGGAATGGGAAATACCGCACATAACCATTGACCAGCATGCCGCTCATGAATATGGGGTTCCCGCGAACCCGTCCCTGTAAAAAAATAAGCAGCAGGTCGGTGATCAGCGGGATTAGCAGCAAACAAAGCGCAATTCCCTTCATTCCCCTGCTTTTAGGCAGGATGCTTCGGAGAAATATCCTGAACCCGGCTAACATCATACTTCAATTGCAGCGATCTCTGTTTGCAGCGCCTCGATAAAATCTTCGGCATCCCTTTTCTTCAGTGCCAGTGAAGGCAGCAAACGGATCACATTGGGTTTTGCTTCTCCTGTAAAGATCTTCTGGTTCCACAACAGGTTTTTCTTCAGGTCCTTTAGTTCTTCCGGCACATCAAACCCGATCATCAGGCCGCGTCCCCTTATATTTTTTAAGCCGGGAATGGCCGCCAATTCGTCTTTAAGGTATTTCCCGATCATCACAGCATTGCCCATCAGTTTTTCCTCTTCTATTATTTCCAGTACAGCCAATGCGGCAGCACAAGCCAGGTGATTACCACCGAAAGTAGTACCCAATTGGAAGTGTTTGGGTTTGATATGCGGCGCTACAATGATACCGGCAACCGGGAAACCATTGCCCATTCCCTTGGCCATGGTATAGATATCCGCACTCACGCCTGCAAAATCATGGCTAAAGAACTTGCCGGTACGACCATAGCCGCATTGCACGCTATCTGCAATATATACAGCACCGGATTCATCACAAAGCGACCGGATTTTTTTGAGAAACGACTCTTCGGCCACATTGATACCGCCGACACCCTGGATCCCTTCTATGATAACTGCAGCTATTTCTTTTCCCTGCTCTTTAAAACAATCTTCCAGCGCCACAGAGTCATTGAAGGGAAGAAAGATCACATTACCTGTTTCATTAACAGGAGCGATATAATTCTTATTATCTGTTACAGACACCGCCAGGGAAGTCCTGCCATGAAACGCTTTACTGAATGCCACTACTTTTTTTCTTCCGTTATGAAAACTGGCCAGTTTCAATGCATTCTCATTCGCTTCCGCACCGCTGTTACACAGGAATAACTGGTAGTCCTCTTTCCCGGAGATTTTCCCCAGTTTGGTTGCCAGTTCCTGCTGCAGGGGGATCTTAATTGAATTCGAATAAAAAGCAATCTTTTCCAGTTGCTCTTCGATCCTTTTCACCCAATGGGGGTGGGTATGACCGATACTGATCACGGCATGACCGCCATAGAGGTCGAGGTATTGTTCGCCTTTATCGTCCCATACATAAGAGCCTTTTGCTTTTACGATCGTGATCTCGTTTATTGGATAAACATCAAATAAATTCATGAAGAAAAATTTACCGCGGAGAGCGCAGAGACGCAGTTCGATACCATCTCTTCAGTCTCCCAGTTATTATTAAAAATAGTTTGCTTTTAACTTTAATCCAGCCGTCTCCTCTAAACCAAACATCAAATTCATATTTTGAACTGCCTGTCCGCTGGCGCCTTTCAATAAATTGTCAATGGCGGAGTGGACCACCAGTTTATTCCCGGATTTTTCCAACTGAATAACCGCTTTATTAGTATTAACCACTTGTTTCAAGAAAATAGGCGGCTTGCTTACATGCGTAAATGGGCTGTCCTTATAAAAATCTCCGAACAAGGTATGCAGTTCAATAAGGCTGAGGTCACAACTTAACGTTGAACTTGCAAAAATACCACGGGTAAAATCACCTCTCCACGGTACAAAATTCAACTCCGTGGGACGCGATGGCTGCAACTGTAAAAGAGACTCACCGATCTCGCCGAGGTGCTGGTGTGTTAGTGTCTTATAGGCTTGTATATTATTGGCTCTCCAGCTGAAATGCGAGGTAGTACTCAATGACTGACCAGCACCGGTGGAACCGGTGATTGCGGTAGTATAGATGTCTTCCAGTAAACCTTCTTTGGCAAGGGGCAGTAACCCGAGCTGGATGGTTGTTGCAAAACACCCCGGGTTGGCTATATTATTTGATCCGATGATCCGTTCCCGGTTTAATTCCGGCAGACCATATACAAACTGGCGGTCGCCCTGGAGTGAATCAGCGGCGAGCCGGAAGTCATTGGCGAGGT
>JANOHQ010000128.1:0-8610 GCA_031406595.1 Chitinophagaceae bacterium | reverse complement strand
AGGAAGTCGGAGGTCAGAGGTCGGAGGTCGGAGGTCAGAGGTCAGAGGTCGGAGGTCAGAGGTCAGAGGTCGGAGGTCAGAGGTCGGAAGATGGGACAAGCTGTGTTTAGGGAAGCACTCGTGAGTTTATGAAGGGTTTAGGGTAAAAGAAAGGGGCCCCGAACCAAGGCCCCTTTTACAAGCCACCATCCTCTTCCACCTAAGAGGTCGTTTAAAGAAAAGTTGATTGACACAGTAAAGAAGGCTCGTTACTTCCGTTAACCCCTTTTAGATCAGCTCGTGTAACGCCCTCTCTGCCAGATTAAAATCACTTTTCAGTTGTTTTATTCAGTGCAGACCTTTTCTGAGTGGACTGAATAAGAACAAAATATTTTCTGGCTAAAATATTATCAAATTTGATACCAACTCCGGGTTTCAAATAGGTTTGTTTGCCATTTAATTTTAAAAAACGGGAAACTTTGCTTTTTTTATGCGCAACAATACCCAATTGTTTTTTTGCCTGTAGTAAACAGGCATCTGTAAACGCCGCAGCAACAGTGATCAATGAGGCGGGGTAAGAGTTTATCATAAGGCCCAGTTCCGGTTTTTAGCTTAATTCAGAGTATAAAAGTAGGTCGGCAGCCGATGGCAATCAATTGTATTACTGCTCTTTTTTCAAACCGGTAATTAATGAATATCCACAGAAAATCTTCCTGCATTTTTATGAGACCTGGGTGCGTAAAACAGGGGGGTAAAAACAGCATTTTGGTTTAACCGGCGACCCAATCAACGTTATTATACTGCGTAGATTCTGCAACCATTACAACCAATACCTTTGCCTGCTCTATGGTCATCGCTGTTAATACGAGGTTTTTGCTGGAGGGCTACCTGGAAGGGTATGGCAATTTTATTTATGAGACCTTTCATCGCATCACCAGGAACCACCCCGAACACCAGTTCATTTTTATTTTTGACCGTCCTTATGAGGAACGTTTTGTGCAGGGAGAAAATGTCAGGGCCGTTGTAACAGGCCCCGCAGCCCGCCATCCCTTATTATGGAAATTTTGGTACGATGTAAGGATCCCGGCCATTCTCAAAAAATACGGGGCCGATGTATTTGTTTCGGCGGATGGGTTTTGTTCGCTGCATACAAAACTGCCGCAATGCCTCGTGGTGCATGACCTTGCTTTTTTACATTATCCCCCGGCGATTAAACGGTCGCATTTGCTGTATTATAAAAGATACACGCCGAAGTTTCTCGCTAAAGCCACATCGATCGTCACCGTATCGCAGTTCTCCAAAGAAGATATCGTTCAGCAGTATTCTATTGACCCTTCCCGGATCGATGTGGTATATAATGGAGTGAAAGAAATTTTCCATCCACTCAACGAAGAGGAAAAAACAACTACAAAAGCGAAGTACACCGAAGGCAAAGAATATTTTGTGTATACAGGATCGATCCACCCGAGAAAGAATTTGATCAACCTGCTGAAAGCTTTTTCTGTTTTTAAGAAAAGACAACAGACCAATATGAAACTCGTACTCACGGGGAGGCTGGCCTGGAAATACGAGTCATTCAAAGAAAATCTTAAGTCGTATAAATATCGCAACGATGTAGTGATGACCGGTTATGTGGATGAAACAGAGCTGGCAAGTATAACCGGTGCTGCTTACGGAATGGTCTATCCTTCTTTATGGGAAGGATTTGGCGTGCCGGTGCTGGAAGCTATGCGTTCTGATGTGCCGGTCATTACATCGCCGGCCAGTTCGATGGAAGAGATCGCCCGGGATGCAGCCTTGTATGCGGACCCGGAAAGCCATGTGGCCATTGCAGATAAAATGATGCTGCTATACAAGGATGAGAATCTCCGGAAAGAAATGATCCGTAAGGGACAAACCGTAGCGGAAGGATATAGCTGGGATAGAACGGCTGGATTGCTCTGGAACTGTATCCTGAAAGCGACAAGCTGATCACGCATACAGCAAAGTGAAGAACATGTTTCTTCTGCAAGACACAGGTACATTCATGTATAAAGATTTCGGTCTGCACAAGCTATTCTTCTACTTTGCTGTACCTTTGCCCACTTCAATAAACTACCAAGGAAGAAACATGAATAAATCAACGATCACGATCGATGTACTGACCGATGAGAACCGGGTGCCTGATTCCATCGCCTGGACCGCTTCGGACACCACCGTGGAAAATGCGCAAAAAGCAAAAGCGATGATGATCGCTTTCTGGGATGGCGCCGAAAAAGCAGCCCTGCGCATTGATCTCTGGACAAAAGAGATGATGGTGGATGAAATGGCGGACTTTTTTTACCAGACCCTGATGACCATGGCCGATACCTATGGCCGTGCGACCAAGTATACCGAACAGGTGGAAGAGATGAAAAAGTTTGCACGGGATTTTTATGAGAAGTTCAAGGAGAAGCAATTGAAAGAAAATAAAGCGGATTAGGCAATGAGTGCTCGCAACCTTTCGGTTGTCTCCGAAAGAGGAAAGGAGAATTCAAAGAGACAATGATTTATTGAGTCATTGAATTCTTTCCCTCTAACGGAGGGGAAGGCAGATGGGGAGGCCACCAACCATAAACCATAAACTTTTTATATGAGCTTAGAACAAAAAATAATGACCGATCTGAAAACAGCTATGCTGGCCAAAGACGAAGTGGGACTAAGAAGTCTTCGTGCCATTAAAGCTGCTATCATCGTAGCCAAAACAGCAGAAGGCGCCAAAGGAGAGATATCGGAAGAAGAGGAAACAAAGCTCTTGCAGAAGCTTGTAAAAAGCCGAAAGGACTCACTGGAAATATTCCAGCAACAGAACAGGCCGGAGCTGGCGAAGAAAGAGGAAGAAGAAATTGCAGTGATCGAAAAATTCTTGCCCCAACAAATGTCTGCGGATGAAGTGAAAGCTGAATTGACAGCCATCATTGCATCCGTTGGCGCATCATCTCCTGCCGATATGGGTAAGGTAATGGGTGTGGCTACCAAACAACTGGCGGGTAAAGCGGAGGGGAAGATGATCTCAACGCTGGTGAAAGAGTTGTTATCAAAAAGTTGATTCTTTTTAGAACTGAAATAAGCTGCGGGTTCCGGCGTTAAACCTCAAACAATTACATGATCCTTGACCTGGTCTTCGCTGTTATTCTTATACTGGCTGTCCTGAAAGGATATCAACGCGGCCTTATCGTTGGATTATTCTCACTGGTGGCTGTGATTATTGGTTTGGCCGCCGCCATTAAACTCTCGGCTGTAGTAGCGGGTTATATCGGCAAGACCGTTAAAGTTTCGGAAGAATGGTTACCGCTGATCTCATTCGCCATTGTTTTTCTTATCGTCATTTTATTGATACGGTTAGGAGCGAAAGCGATCGAAAGCGCTGTGGAAGTGGCTTTGATGGGCTGGGTGAATAAACTTGGCGGAATTATTTTATACGTGGCGATTTACACGATCGTTTTCAGTGTGCTGCTTTTCTATGCAGAGCAGATGGAGCTGATCCAGCCAGAAACCATCGGCAAATCAGTAACTTATTCTTTTGTACAACCCTGGGGTCCAAAGGCCATCAATGCTTTTGGATCTGTGATCCCCATTTTTAAGGATATGTTTGGCGATCTTGAACAATTCTTTGACGGTGTGGCAAAGAATATCTCCCTGCGTTAATCTTCTTTAACAGGCGCTACTTGGCGGTTTACGGGAGATCCATTATTTTCGTTTAATAGTCTACCAAATAGATAGACTAAAAATCAATCATGCAATTCAATTGGCTCGCTTTTGCCGTTCCGTTGTTTCTGTTCTTTATCGGGCTGGAATATCTCTATTCGAAGAGAAAGGGAAAAAATTTCTTCCAATATGCGGAATCGGTGGCCAACCTGAATGTGGGGATAGCGGAAAGGCTGCTGGATGTTTTTATGACCGGTGTTTTCTTTTTTGTGTTTGACTATATCCATAAACATTTTGGTTTACTCGATATCAATGCCGGCCCTATTACCTGGATTGCTTTGTTCCTGCTGACCGACCTGGTCTGGTACTGGTATCACCGGCTGGCACACGAGATCAATCTTTTCTGGGCGGTACACGTGGTGCATCACCAGAGCGAGGATTTTAATTATACCGTATCGGCCCGTATCACTGTTTTCCAGGCTGTAGTGCGGTGTATGTTCTGGTGTATACTGCCACTGCTCGGTTTCCCGGCCCTGATGGTTTCGGTGCTTTTGCTGGTGCATGGTTTGTACCCGTTCTTTATCCATACTCAGGCCCTGGGCAAATGGGGTTTCCTGGAAAAATTCATGGTAACCCCCACGCATCATGGTATACATCATGCCTCCAACCCCGAATACCTGGATAAAAACTACGGGGATGTGCTGATCATCTGGGATAAACTGTTTGGCACATTTGCCAAGGAACAAAAAGAGATAAAGATTGAGTATGGGCTCACCAAACAATTAAAGAGTCATAGTTTTCTCTGGCAGCATTTTCATTTCCCGCTTGAAGTATACATGAATTTCAAGTACGCAAAAGGATGGAGGAATAAATGGAAAGCCATTTTTGGCAAGCCGGATGGACTCGATCCGCGGTATCGTTCGATCCTGGAAAGAAAATTATTGAATGTACAACCGCATCGCAAACCTACCCTTGCAATGCGGCAATATGTAACGGCGCAAACCGTCTTCTCGCTGACACTCTTATTTATCGTGGTTCTTTTTGAACATTATTTCTCCGGGCTGCAATTATTTCTTTTATCCGCATTCATCATCATCAGTCTTATCAACAGCGGCGCCATCCTGGACCAGCGGCGCTGGATCTTCTTTCTTGAATTTTTGAGGGCATTGATCGTGATGACCGAAATTGGGTTGTTCTACAGGAATAACTGGACACTGGGTTGCCTCATCGCCCTGTTACTGATCATGGTCTGGTATTTCCGCCCGATCCAACGAAAATATATACAGGCTTTGTATCATAAATAACAAAGGCCAGTTCCGGTGATTAAAACTTGTTTTCAAAAACAGGCACTTGCGCCTATATTTGCCCGGATCGCCTCTTTTATACGGCAAACCGTTCATTTTTTGCGCCAAATCGACTATTTTAGTCCTTGAATATTCACAGAATTGACTGCAATGGATTACGAGATCAAACAACACGATAAGTTCAAGTATATTGAAGAGGGCAACGGGGAACCGCTGGTTTTGCTGCATGGCCTATTTGGTGCCCTGAGTAATTTCAGGACCCTGATCGAGTATTTCAGAAATCATAACAGGGTGATCGTGCCAATGCTTCCGCTCCTGGAAATGGATATTCTCCATACTTCGGTCGGAGGGCTGGCCAAATACGTTCATAAATTTTTGGAGGCAAGAGACCTGAATGGTGTTCATCTCCTGGGTAATTCGTTGGGCGGACACGTTGGTTTGATACATGTACTAAAGCATCCGGAACGCATAAAATCAGTGATCCTTACCGGTAGTTCGGGGTTGTTTGAAAACGGGATGGGCGATAGCTACCCCAAACGGGGCGATCGTGATTATATTAAGAAAAAAACGGAACTGACCTTTTATGATCCCGCTATGGCTACCGATGAACTGGTGGACGAAGTATACAGTATGACCAATAACCGGTTAAAAGCGATCAAGATCATAGCGCTGGCAAAAAGTGCCATCAGAAATAATTTGGGGGAGGAACTCAATCAAATCAAACAACCTACGTTATTAGTATGGGGAAATAACGATACTATTACCCCGCCATTTGTAGCGAAAGAGTTCAACAAGCTGATCCCCAACAGTGAATTGCATTTTGTCGATAAATGTGGTCATGCGCCGATGATGGAAGTACCTGATGAATTTAATGCGATCCTGCATAAATTTTTGAAAAAGCTCAATGAGCCTGCAACAGTTGCCTGATCGTTGATGTCTATTGAAAAACAAAGCCGCTATCCATGTTAACCCGTGAACTATTATCACAGACGCTTCCCTCACTGCGCCTTACCGACAAGGTGTACCAGGCCTTGCAACTCATGAATGACAATCATGTAACCCACCTCCCTATCGTGGAGGCGGAGAAATATGTTGGTGTCATCAGCGAAAACGACCTGCTGCAGGCAGAGAATGACAACGCCGAGCTGAGCGAACTGCAACAATCCTTTTCCGATATCTCCGTAAAAGACGATGAACATTTTTTGAAGGCAGTTCAGTTGGCCGCCGACAGCGGGTTGAGCATTGTACCTGTAGTAACGGAAGAGAATGAACTGATCGGTTCTGTTTCCTATAACGATCTTCTCAAGTTTTCATCCGAATTCATGAGTCTTAGTGAACCTGGCGGACTTATCGTAGTGGAAATGGAGAGCAATCAGTATTCTTTTAACGAGATCAGCAAGATCGTTGAAGCCAATGATGCGCAGATTACCCAACTCAATACATCCAACGATGCCGAAACGGGTATGATGCAGGTCACGATCCGCATTAATAAGCCAGAAGTGTCCGATATCGTTGCCTCCTTCAACCGGTATGAGTATAACGTAAAATATTTCTTTGGCGAAGAGCTATATGCCAATGAATTACGCAGCAATTACGACAACCTCATGAATTACCTGAAGATCTGAGCCGGTTTTCCCGTATTTTACAAAACTGGCATAAAGCTGGTTTACTTTTAATTCGTAATGTCGCCGGGAAAAAAATACCAACTGACCCTGTTTTTGATCCTGTTCTGTTGTTGTCGTACCGGCGCACAAGAGCCAGGATCCCCATTGCCGGCTGACTCCATTAGCATTTCCACACCCGATTTGCTGGTGACAGTAGGCGAGATCTCCATAACCGGTAATAAAAAGACAAAGGGTATGATCGTTCTCCGGGAGATCCCTTTTAAAACCGGGGAAGGATACCCCCTGGATGTCCTGGTAAAAAAATTCGAACAGGCAAAAAGGCAACTGATGAATACGGCTTTATTCCATTATGCGATGGTGGCCGCAAAAAATATCGATGGCAAAATCATTGACGTGATCGTTGAGCTGAAAGAACGATGGTATATTTTCCCGATCCCCTTTATCAAACCAGTTGACCGGAATCTCAACCAGTGGCTTTTTGAGCAAAATGCAAGCCTTGATCGGGTAACCTATGGCGTTCGCTTAAGTTATAAAAATGCCACCGGGAAGAATGATAACTTCAAACTCGGGGTGGCGGGCGGTTATACACCGCAGGTGTCAGTAAGCTATGATCGTTTCTATATCGATAAGAGCTTAAAATGGGGAATGAAATTCGCTTTTGCCAGCGGTAAGAACCGCGAGTTGAATTATAATACGATCAATGATAAACAGGTCTTTTTAAAAGACGAGAATAACTATGTCCGGCGTTTCACCACGGCGAATGTTGAAGTCAACTACCGGCGTGCAATCAAAACAAGACATAGCCTGGGTATCAGTTATGTGAATGAACAGATAACAGATACGATCGTTTCGTTAAATCCAGTTTTTTTTAAATCTGGTCGTAACAGTATCAGTTATCCCGGCATCTATTATAACGTCACGTATACTGACCTTGATTTCAATCCTTACCCGACAAAGGGCTATGCGGCCCAGCTTTATATTGGTAAAAGCGGTTTGAATAATATCATCAACATCTGGCAGCTGCATGTAAAAGGATTGGGAGTGTGGCCACTCCCGGATAAGACCTTTTTCAGCCTTAGTGTATATGGCGGTCTCAAAGCCCCCTTCAAACAACCGTATTTCAGCAAACGTTTCTTCGGGTATGGGGATACATTTATGCAGGGCTTTGAGTATTATGTGATCGATGGTGTAGCGGGTGGTTATATGAAAGCAGGCTTTACCCGGGAGCTGCTGGATTTTTCAGTGAAAACGCCACCACGCAAAAAAGGAAAAGAAGGAGAGCGCATCCCCGTCCGCATTTTCGGAAGGGTATTCGGCAATACCGGTTATGTACACAACCCGCAGCCCGGTGATAATTCCCTTTCAAATAAAATGTTATACTCGGCGGGTGTGGGGCTCGACATACTTGCTTTTTATAATGTTACATTCAGGCTCGAATGGACATTTAACTCATTAGGACAAAACGGTCTATTTTTACACCGCAAGACCATATTCTAAAAAATAACAGGCCACAAAGAGAAGCCGATGAAAGCAGCCATTTACAGCCGGATGATGGAGAAGGAACAACAGGAGGATGTACAATTATTTTTTGATGAACTGTTTCATCAGAAGATCGAGCCTGTTATCTTCCATCCATTTTTCGAACAGGTAAAGGACAGTATTAACCTGCCAGCCGGCACCAAAACATTTTCATTGGCCGAAGATCTCTCCGACGAGATCGAATTCATTATCAGTTTGGGTGGTGACGGCACATTGCTCGATACGGTCACCCTGGTTAGGAGCAAGAATATTTCTATTATGGGGATCAATTTCGGAAGACTGGGCTTTCTGGCCAGTATCGGCCGGGATGAAGTGCGTATAGCTGTAAAAGCTATTGCTCAAAGAACCTATGTAACGGATAAAAGAACCCTGATCCATCTCGATGCCAATATCCCGATGTTTGGCAATGTGCCCTACGCATTGAACGATTTTTCCATCCATAAGCGGGATGTGGCTTCCATGATTAAGATCCATACTTACCTGAATGGTGAATTTTT
>JANOHQ010000366.1:0-4589 GCA_031406595.1 Chitinophagaceae bacterium | reverse complement strand
GTTGACGCAGGAAAAAATAGCAGCTCAACCATTCAATCTCGAAGAGCATATCCAGCCGGTGGAACTTACCTGGAAAGATTATACAAAACCCGGGGAGGAGAAACCAAATGGAAGGATCAGTATCAACGAATTGACTCAGGAAAAGGATACGATGTATTATTTTATCAAGGACCTGAACATGTATGCACCAACTTATTTTAGCCTTAATTCGAAAGACCCTGAGGCAGATATAAAGATCAACTTATGCAAAGAGAACTGGAAGACAGCGCATAGGGCGGGCGAAATAAAGGGGAAAACCTTGTGGAAGTCTGATTTTAAGACCGAAGGCGATTTCGGGATCATGGTGATAGCCAATAAAAAACCTGCACGCTATGTGTTGCTCGTATGGACCGGGAAAGAAATGAAAGTGGAAATGCCCTCGGTGTTTAAAGGCGCTGACGAAAAAGGATCAGCAACAGCAGGTAATAAGGGAGGCAAGGGAAATACCCTGCTGATCGTGGCGGGGGTTGTGTTGCTGGGCGTGATCGGGTTCCTGGTATATAAATTAAAACAGAAAAAAGCGGGTAGCACGAATGCAACTGTATAAACAAAATTTTTATCAATAAAAATAGACCGATATGAAGAAGCTCATCTTTTTATTCGCTATTCTTTTTTCATCCTCCCTGCTTATTGCGCAGGATGATGATATGGACGGTGAATCACCCGTTGAAGATGCGATAACAGAATTGCAGGGTTATCTTGACTGGTTGGAGGAAAGAAGGGATGAATGGAATGCGATCCAGAATTTTGAACCCGGTGCCTGTTCGCCGGATTTTAGTGCCAGTAGTGGGGCAATGATGGCCTCCACCTGTGCCGGCAATCCTGAATGTGGCGAATGCTATACCCGTGCCGTGGGAGAATTGAATTTTATCCGCCGCCAGTTGGGCCGCCTGAGTTGCATATATGCCAATACCAAGAACTTCACCACGAGTGCACTCGCTTTTGGGGATAATATGAGCGGCATCCATGCCGTAACAGGTGCTGCCTGGCAAAGTGAAAGAGGAGGTATCGTGGCAGAGTTCAACCAATTCAAACAAACCTATGATCGTAAATACACCGATATGATGGGAGCATTGCAACGGGCATTGATGGGAATTGGCACCTGTGAAGCCAAGTTCGGTTTGCCCGATTGGTACCAGCGTTTCGGGTTTGTGTACTTCGAATTCATGAAGGATAAATATAAAAGGACAGATTGATGAAGATAAAAGTGAATAGTGAAAAACAAAAAGATAACAGAGAAAAGTTTGTGGTTCATAGATTCATCGAATCTCTGTTTTAATGAATCGTTAACTATTATCTATTAATTATTATCTTTTATCTAATGAAGGCGATTATAATCTATACATTATCGTTGTTCCTAGTCGTTCATACATCAGCCCAGGGAAAATATGCCGGTACCAAAAAGACGATGATCGGGAAAGTTTACACCGAAGCCAAAGATCTGGCCGCATTAAAAGGCTGGACCTTTATAGAAGGAAACCTGGCCAATTCGCTGGACGACCCGGAAAGAATTGTATGCGATGTATTTAAGAAAGGAACCACCTTCCTGGTATTCTTCAGCATCATGGAGGATACCGCCTCGGGTAAATATAAAGTAGCGGATGTTGTGGAGATAACGGGTGTAACAAAAGGCTGGGTTGTTCATGGCAGTTTTTGCCGGCAAAATGAACAGGAGAACCAGTATATCATTGCATGGGGAAAGGACGATACAGAACAATACATGAAGATCATCAGGAAAGCATGGAAATTCAATCCCGATAAACGGCGGTTTGAAGCCATACCTGTCAAAGGGGTCGATTGTGAGAATATCGGTTGCTAACCGGGAATTGTGTGGCTGCTCTTACATAAAATTTAAACCCACTCTTAAACCAAATAATATGAAAAAGCTCATTTTAAATTTTCTTTTCCTTTTTATAACGCTTGTCTCCTTTTCCCAGCGCACGCTGGTGGCGCCGGTCAACCCATCCCGTATCTACCCCGAGTGGACCGATGGAGATCGTGATTGGTGGGGTCATGGTCCCCGTGTTTCCGGTGATATACGGGTTGTAGTTACAGAAGGGAAAGCACAGATCATGGCGTTTATCAACCTCAGGCTGGAAGAAATAGGAGGCGATAGCAAGGCTGAGATCAATGAAACCAGGTTGATCTACAGCGCCCCGGCAGGAAAACAGATCATGGCGATCAGATTCCCGAATGAACTATCCAGCCATTTCGACCTGAAATTGGCGAAGGGTGGATTGAACCGCGTGAACCCCACCACCAATACCGGGCCTGCCAGTCATCTCATCGTAAACGGCGATGGAGAAAGCAAGGATATCGGCAATAATACGAATGACGATAGCTATGTGAATGTTTTTTTTCGGGGTTTTGTCGTTGAACTGGAACCGATGGCCGCAGGGATCCGGGAAATATCTGTTCCAAAAACAATGCTGGCTGCGACAATCCAGGGCAAGTTGAGGGGAACAGAAGGAAAGCTGAATACGTATGGAGAGCGACGCGGAGATTCCTGGTTCAAACAAAGGGATTCCTGGATCAAGTTCCCCAATGCGATCAGGACTGATACGATGTTCTTTACCCAAATGCAGGAGATCCTCATTTCCCCACGCCGTTATAATTACAATGATATCAATCTCCGCTCAATAACTGCCCGTGCAAACGGTCAATACCTTCAATTGAGTGCCAACTGGGAAAGTGATGGTCCCGAGTTTCGTGGTGAGTGTGTGAATGATGTGGGTTGCATGTTTGGTTCACCAACAGTACAGTTGAATGACCTGGCCATCAAGATCAATGTCAGGCCATTTGTTGCAGGAGGTAAACTTTCTTATGATCAGTTTGATATTCATGTAGAATTCGGGTATAATTATTCAGCAGACTGTGGTGTATTATCTTTTTTGTGTACCGAAGTTTTCAAGGACCCGGTCATGAATGCGTTCTTTAATGCAAGTTTCATGTTGTCACGGGTATTGGCTGAGCCGGTAACCATGGACCAGATCAGTACGGCTCTTACCGATGGTGTGCTGCAATTTGCCCGTACACTCGGCAGGTTTCCCGAAGCATCACAGATCGTTGATATCAGGGATGCAGGTACCAGCCTGGTTATACGATGCAGGTAAAATTTTAAATTAGAAAACATGAAAGTGATGATCCTTCCGGTTTTATTTCTGTATTGTGTGAACCTGCAGGCACAGGATCCACGGCGTGATACGGCATGGGGTGACTGGCCGCAGCAGGAATATTATACCGGGATTTTACAGGCGCCTGTGGCAACCGGTGAAACTACTCCGCAATTGATAACACCCACAGGACAGAAA
Source organism: Chitinophagaceae bacterium (assembly GCA_031406595.1). Lineage (GTDB taxonomy): Bacteria > Bacteroidota > Bacteroidia > Chitinophagales > Chitinophagaceae > JJ008. The sequence continues at coordinate 1,239 of JANOHQ010000366.1, read as the reverse complement.
TTATGTTTTGATAAAAAAGTAAGGATCAAATCACTGATCAGTTCAGGGCCCGTGGAGCAATGCATGTATCTCAATACCACGGAGGGTTATGTGGGACTGTTGCCTCCTGCAAGGAGTGGCGGGGATCGTTGCGATATTAAAACAGATGACCCCGATTTTATTTTCTTTGTGCTGGGATTAAAAGGGAATGCCTACACGTTCCGGAATAACAAAAAGAACGGTGGCATTGAACATTGGGTTTCTACCGGTAATACACAGGCATACCAGTATAATTTCCCGGTAACAGGAGCAAATTATACCCTGCACAAAAAAACAGAACGAAGAGGTTACTGTGGGGATAAGATAAAAACCTGGGCCTATAAATATGACAATCCATCAAGCCCGGTCTACTACCTGTTTGGTAAAACATTTCCTGACGAAATAACCGTAGCTGAAAGAAAGTATATCGGCAATTTCGGAGTTGGGTATCAATTCACGGATAAAGGTCTTTTTATCATTATGGAAATGGTAGGAGGCAGTTACAGTTGCAAGATCACAGAACTGGAAGAAGTGAGTATTTGTTTTGATCCTGCTCCCTTCAAAATTGCCGAAGATGAAATGTTCAATAAGATGCAGGTAAGTTTGCAAAGAGAAAGGGAAAAGATAGCGGCTGATGAGATCAAAGCGTCAACAGGTGACTGTTCATCGGAACAAATGGCTGTTATCAATTTCAGGAAAGAGCAGTTACGGGTGCAGGAAGCAAGAGTGTATACCAGCCAGCAGGGAAATATGTACCAGGATCTGCCCACGCAACAGGCCATGGGAGGCATGTTTGATCATGTGGCGATCACTGAACAAACCATCCTCGAAAACAAAACAAAGATCTGCAATGCACAGCAACGCATGGCGAAAGCAAGATCGGAAACCAGCCGGCAAAGCTACCAGGAAAAAATAAGCTGCCTTACTAATCAGAACGCACAACTCGAAGCCAGTAAAGAACAATTAAAAGCGCTGGATATTCAGTATGTCAATGAGCCGGGCAAGGCATTGGCAGAAAAATCGAAATTGTTTATGCGGAATATTCCGGGCGGTTGCCGGTAGTATGTTTAATGATCTTGTTTGTAAGCTGCTGTAAAGAGAAAACACCCAACCTTGTACCCGCGGTCACACCGCCATCAAAAAAGGTGTGTTGATTTTATACGGCCGCTTTTTTCCGAATGCGCCGGCGATTTTATCCTTCAAAAAATTAAAATAAAATTT
>JANOHQ010000364.1:0-19609 GCA_031406595.1 Chitinophagaceae bacterium | reverse complement strand
TAAACTCCATAAGGAATGCGTTCATCAAAACGATAGATCCAGTTGCGGCTTTTATCATTGGTAAAACGTATCCATTGTGTAGTACCCATTGAATCGGTGACATACACTTTGAATCTTTTTACTATCCCGAAATTATCTGTTGGCGAAAAGACGATCACATTAGCCGGGCTCAGGTTCACCGTATCGCCTCTGCCCAGCTCATCTATTTGCGGTGGCGTAAGGTCGGCTACCACCTGGAAATTGCCAAAGTCGCCAAACGTAGCCGTGAACCAGCCATTTTTCAATTCCACTTTCCGGATCGTGCTTCCTTTGGAACTACGTTGCATGATCAGCCTGTCTTTCCATTCATCCGGGATCGCCTTGCCGGGTTTGATACTGACAGTCACATCCTGGTGCAAAGGATAGGACGCATCATTGACCTGGTGCAGCGCTGTGACGGCATTGTATCCCACTCCATTATTGCGATAATAAATGGCCGTGATTGTATCGTAAACTGCCCGTTGCGGAATCTCCATTTTAAAATCTTCTTTCTCTACCCTATTGACCAACCCGGGTACAAATTTTGGATTGGTGCTTGGTGCGGGTTGTGCAGGAGCAAGACTATCATAATAGCGAATGGAAAAATTCAGTTGGGCGGTATTGCCAATAACATCCTTTACATCAATGCTGACCGTGTGCACATTGGTGTCGGCCAGCTGGATCACTCCGTTGTTCTTTATCTGGTGATAGATGGGGCAATGATCGCCGGGTAATTGTGATAACTGCTGCAGATAGGCACCGCCATAATAGTCGTGCCGGTAATCGATATGCGAGTTGATATACGCGGTCTCGTCATAATCAATACTGTCGAGCGCAAAACTCAATTGGGGCTCATCATCGAGATACAATTTAGCAGAATAGATACCGTTATCGCTTCCTCCCCCGTTCATCTTATCAATAGACTGTATCGCAAAGCTGACCCTGTTCAACCCGGTATTGATCACCGCATTCTTCGGAATAATATAACCGCTGTCCGTGTTTTTTAATGAGTATAAGATTGGCGACTGTGCATACATGGGTTTGCTCCGGTCGTACATTGCCAGTTTCAATATCAATGGAGGCAATTTATCTTCCAGCGGAAAACCGAATAATAAAGGATTGATTCGTCTCTCCGTTTTTGTATCCATGATCTCAAAATGCAGGTGCGGACCTCTTGATCCACCGGTATTGCCGCTGTAAGCAATAAAAGTTCCTTTGTCCACCGGGAACTGGTCTTTGGTAAGATCCAGCTCTACCGCCCAGCTTTCTTGTTTGTATTGCTGTTCCGTTACAAATCGTTCCAGCTCCGGATAAAAATCGTTGAGGTGCGCATACAGGGTAGAAAGACCATTGGGATGATTGACAATAAGGAAGCGCCCAAAGCTTTGCGGCCGGATACCCACATGAGCGATATACCCGTCGGCAGCGGCAAGAACCGGGACATTTTCTTTTGCCCCGGTACGGATATCGAGACCCATATGCCAGTGATTTGGTCTTAACTCCCCGAAATTGGCCGACAACTGCATGGGAAGATCCAGCGGGTTGCGGAAATAGTTCCGCGAATAGCTGCTCATCTCCACCGGTTGGGCCAAAGCGCTCAAACCTGTGATGGATAACACCATCACCAAAAAAAACCTGGCTAGTTGGATAGGGCTCATTTCTTCTGCAAATTAATGATATACACGCTGACGGCTTTGATTTGACGATACAAATTTGAAACCGGCGGCAGGTGGGAAGTTAAATACAGAAACCGGGCCTCTTACATCATTAACAGAAGTTTGACTTTCCTGGCTTATCCTTGCCGGAAGAATTACCCTCAATAAGGTATAGGCGTTACGGATCATTCATCGTATCTTTTTGCGCTTTATGACAATGAAAAAGCTATTCTGGCTGCTGCCACTCACCACTGTACTATGTGCCTGCCCGTTTGAATCAACGGTGCCTATGTCTTCGGGCCCTGTGGAGCCGGTAGACAGTACCCTGGTCGGTTACTGGTACGGTATCGTAAAGGATGGCAGCGATTTTTTCGGCATTGAAGCGCTGGACATCACCAAACAATCAGATTCGGTATACGCCATCACCCGTTATGGAAAAGCGGTGAAGGGTGATATCATCCTTCCCGACACGGCTTATTTCACTGGCTATACCTCTTATATAGGAGACCAACGTTTTATGAATATCGAAGGCTCGGTGCTGGTGATGGTGCCGCGACGGAAAAAACAACCCGAGTATATAAAAGAGAAGGTGTTCTACTTGTCCGCTTTTGAAAGACGCCAGGATACATTAAGTATCAAAACCGTGACGGAAACTTTTTCCCCTACCCGTAAACATTTTGCTTCACCGGATGACCTGAAGCGTTTGGTTGCCGAGTCGTTGAATCAGCAGAAAAATATTTACGACGACCTGTTCTCTCTTTCGTACCGGAAAATTCAAAAACCTGTCAAACTTTTTTAATTTTATTATATGGGTGTCCTTATTTTGATCATTCTCATTATCGGGCTTTGTTCCTGGTTTATTTCAAGAGCCGCGTATAAGGTACAGGTAAAAAATAATTACAAGAGCCCGATGCTGACTGCCAGTCTCATCTTCCTGCTAAGCTTTGCCGTTCTTGCAGGCGGTATTTTTTTCATCTTCGTCAATATGCTCAATTTCAGCCGGCATTAATAATAGTTTCCCGCGGAAGGCGCAGAGAGCAGAGACCGCAGAGCTTGCTACAGATTCAATGTCTCGTTGAAGCACCACTTTTTCATTCCTTATTTCTCATTTCCTTCTCCTTCGTACAAGCCATTCCGCAAATAATAAATTCGGAACAAACCCCAGCCAGGCATCGATCATGTACAGTGTGTCGGGGTTGATCACTAATAATCCTGACAATATCATTTTCCAGGTTCGCAAAGTAATGGCAGAGAAAGTCAGCGCATAGCTACGTATCATGAATTGCTTATGCGCTTTAATATTTCCTTTCCTGATCTCGAGAAAGGCTTTCAACGTGAACCAAAACCATAAACTATCCAGGATGACAAAGGCGAGGCGGGTTGGCCAATGGCCGTTTGCATAAAAGGCCATCAGCATTCCTGTAGGGAAATTGACGAAGAGAACGACAAACACATAGACCTTCCCCATAAGGCGGTGTAGTGAGCGGTGTTCGCGGAGAATATAACCGGAGAATTGGGTAAACCCGGCCAGCAGGGCGATTATCCCGGTAAAGACGTGGGTATAGAAAGCGGTTCGCCAAACGGGGTTATGGACATAATCCTGCTTGAACTGTAAAAAGCCCGCATCCGGCCGCAGGGTCAGGTGCTCGGCAATGGTCCGCAGCATCAGGAAAGTGGCGGCTGTCAGGATAAGATAAACTAAGATATCCCGGGCAGTATTTCGAATCAGGTGTTGCAAACGGCTTTTATAAATCCAAATGTAAGGCAAAGCCCAGGGTCACCGGAAAGCTTAACAAATAAGCAGGATAAGGTAAGAACCTCATAGATTCAGCCTCCAACGCAACCGTGGCGGACCCGCTTCTAAAATCTTTTACTATCATGGCTTAAGCCTGTATTAACCCTTTTGCTCTTTTAGCTCTTTGCTCTTTCCTTCCATTCCCTTAGTTTTGCACAATTTGTTTTTTCATAATATTTCGACGGACTAAGTGCGGCCGTTTCCGCCTAAAAACAAAAAATGCCAAAAGACAATTCCATCAAAACAGTACTGATCATTGGATCAGGTCCTATCATCATCGGCCAGGCTTGTGAATTCGATTATTCCGGTACCCAGGCTTCCAGGAGTCTGCGGGAAGAAGGGGTAAAAGTCATCCTGATCAACAGCAATCCCGCCACGATCATGACCGACCCAATGATGGCCGACCGGGTTTACCTGTTACCGCTGACGGTTGAAAGTATTGAACAGATATTACAGGAGAACCAGATCGATGCCGTATTACCTACGATGGGCGGGCAAACCGCACTCAACCTGGCGAAAGAAGCAGAGGATCTTGGTTTATGGAAACAATATAATGTGCGGCTGATCGGTGTTGACATCAAAGCCATTGATAAGGCAGAAGACCGGGAAAAATTCCGGCAATGGATGATCGCTCTCGGTGTTAGTGTTGCCCAGGCAAGAACCGCTAATTCTTATCTCGAAGGAAAAGAATTCGCCCAGGAGATCGGCTTCCCGCTGGTGATCCGCCCCTCTTTTACACTGGGAGGAACCGGTGGAGGATTTGTACATGATAAAGACGAACTCGACGAAGCATTGAACCGTGGTTTGCAGGCATCACCGATACATGAAGTGCTGGTGGAAAAAGCGATACTGGGATGGAAAGAATTTGAACTCGAACTGTTGAGAGATGCAGCCGACAATGTCTGCATCATCTGTACCGTAGAGAATTTTGACCCGATGGGTGTTCACACCGGTGACTCGATCACCGTAGCACCGGCAATGACATTAAGTGATACGGCTATGCAGCTGATGCGGAACACCGCGGTCAGGATGATGAGAGATCTTGGAAATTTTGCCGGTGGTTGTAATGTACAGTTTGCACTCAACCCCGATACCGAAGAGATCATTGCCATCGAGATCAATCCCCGGGTAAGCCGTTCTTCGGCGCTGGCGAGTAAGGCAACCGGTTATCCCATTGCAAAGATCGCCGCCAAACTGGCGATCGGTTATAACCTTGATGAATTGGAGAACCAGATCACACAGACCACTTCTGCCTATTTTGAACCGGCGCTTGATTATGTGGTCGTAAAAATCCCCCGTTGGAACTTCGACAAATTCAAAGGGGCCAATGATACGCTCGGGCTACAAATGAAAAGTGTAGGAGAAGTGATGGCCATCGGCCGGAGTTTTACCGAAGCAATACAGAAAGCCTGTCAGAGTTTGGAGAATAATGCTGTGGGCCTGGGTTATTATGGCAAAAGCCTGATGCATGCGGATGAATTACTGGAATATATTAAAACGCCGAAATGGGACCGCATTTTCCGGATCAAAGATGCGCTGATGGCCGGAATATCCGTGGGTACGATCTCCAAAGCCACCAACGGTATCGATCGCTGGTTCCTGTACGAGATCCAGAAGATCTGCAAACTGGAAAAAGAAATAGCGAAGTATGACCTGGTAGATCTTCCGCTTGATTTATTAAGGGAAGCCAAGGTCAATGGTTTCAGTGATGAACAGATCAGCCGTATCCTTGAACATGGCGATGAAGAAGATGTATACAATAAAAGAAAAGCAGCCGGTATCACAAGAGTGTATAAGATGGTAGACACCTGCGCAGCGGAGTTTGAAGCTAAAACACCTTATTTCTATTCCACTTTCGAAAGTGGCAATATCAATGAAAGCAAGGTCTCTGATAAAAAGAAGATCATCGTCCTCGGCTCCGGCCCCAACCGGATAGGCCAGGGGATCGAGTTTGATTATTGCTGTGTGCATGGATTGTTAGCCATCAAGGAATGTGGTTATGAATCGATCATGGTCAATTGTAATCCCGAAACGGTGAGTACGGATTTTGATATGGCGGATAAATTATATTTCGAGCCGGTATACTGGGAACATCTCTGGGAGATCATCGAACATGAAAAACCGTATGGGGTGATCGTACAATTGGGTGGCCAGACCGCATTAAAACTTGCCGAGAAATTACACCAGAAAGGAATAAAGATCATTGGTACATCTTATAACAGTCTCGACATAGCCGAAGACCGGGGGCGTTTCAGTGATATGTTGAAGGAACTTGATATTCCTTATCCTGATTACGGAACGGCTGTGGGTGTAGATGAAGCGGTAGTCGTTGCCAATAAAGTCGGTTACCCGGTGCTTGTCCGCCCCTCGTATGTATTAGGCGGGCAGCGGATGCGGATCGTATTGAATGATGAAGAAGTAGAAAAAGCTGTAGTAAGTTTATTAAAACATTTACCTGGTAATAAAATTCTGATCGACCATTTCCTGGATCGTTGCCAGGAAGCGGAGATCGATGCGATATGCGACGGTGAAAAATTCCATGTAATGGGTATCATGGAACATATCGAACCGGCAGGTATCCATTCCGGTGATAGCAATGCCGTGCTGCCATATTTTAACCTGACACCACTGGAAGTGCAGGACATGGTAGACTATGCCAAGAAGATAGCGCTGGAACTAAAAGTAATAGGGCTACTGAATATACAGTTTGCGATCAAAGAAGGAAAAGTGTACGTGATAGAAGCCAACCCCAGGGCATCGAGGACCACTCCGTTTATCGCCAAAGCGTATAACAAACCTTATCTCAATTATGCAACTAAAGTGATGCTGGGAGAAATGAAAGTGGAAGATATCCCGGAAGAAAAGATACTCGATGGATTTGCGATCAAAGAACCGGTATTCAGTTTTAATAAATTCCCCGGCGTAAGCAAGGAACTGGGACCGGAAATGAAATCCACCGGCGAAGCGATCCGTTTTATAAAAAACCTGCGCGATCCTTATTTCCGGCAATTGTACAAGGACAGGAGTATGTGGTTAAGTAAATAGACCGCGGGCCCCTCCTGATCATATTAAATCCCGGGTAATGCTTGATAAGCTGTCCGGGATTTTTTACTTTCAATACCTGATGCTGCGATGTAAATGGCTATATTTTCTCAGTTTCCTTTTTTACACGGGCATACTGTCCGGGCAGGTTCCGGATATCCGCTTTGAAAAATATACGGCACAGGACGGACTCACACAAACCAGCACCGGGGCCTTATTACAGGATAGTCACGGTTTTTTATGGATCGCGTCCTGGGGTCTTAACCGTTACGATGGCCGCGTTATAAAACAATACAATAAGACCGGTGAAAATGGCCTGGCAGATCTTGCTATCTCCTCACTCGCTGAAGACAAGGAAGGCAATATCTGGATCGGCACCTCCAATGGCTTAAGCTGCCTCGATCCCTATACAGAAAAGTTTACTAATTATAAGGAAGGAACATCACCCGGCAACATTCCCGATGGCTTTTGCACGGTGTACGTTGATAAAGAGAATAATGTTTGGGTAGGCGGTACACATGGCCTCTCTCTTTATAACAGGACCACTAAAACATTTGAAAACATCCCCCTTACAACTGCAGGAAATGATATCCGTATCAACCGCTATACAGGAGGCTTCCTGGAAGACAGCAAGAGAAGATTCTGGATATCTACCTCTTATGGGATAAAATTATTCAACCGCTCAACCAAAACATACCGATCCTATCATTTTGAAGAAATAAATGGAGAAGGTATCGCCGGGAATGCTACCCAGCAATTGTTTGAAGATAAAGATGGGAATATATGGGCCGGCACCTGGAACAGTGGTCTTCTAAAATACGATGAAGCAAAAGACCGCTTTATCCTTTTTCCTTTCCTGGCAGATGATGGGGGACTACAGACCGTACACGGTATAAATTCCATTATTTTAGGCGGTCATTATTATTTCCTGATCGCCTCTGAATCGGGATTGTTTCTGACCGACCCTGCCAGGATCATGAATGGTAAAGCGCCGGTTGAAAAAATATTCAGGGAAACTGATGAGGCCGGTACTGTCTCCTCAAAAAACAAATGGCAGGTATTAAAAGATCGCCAGGGGAATTACTGGATATCCGGGTTCAGCGGGTTGCTGAAAATTGATCCGGGCAGCCAGTCTTTTCAATGGAAACCTTTGCCAGGCGGTAATAATACTATCGATGAAATATTTCATGTCATCCCTGATATTAAAGAACCGGGTCAAAAAGTTTTTTTAACAACAAAGAAAGGTTGGTGGCAATATGATCTTTCGTCTCAAACATTCAATGCTGTTGTTTTACCAAAAGGTTCGGAAGAATTAATGGGTAATCTCAACCGCTTTGTATCCACTGAAAAAGGATACTGGTTCACATCCGCAATGGGTGTGGGGTTTTATGACGTTTCCGCAAATACAGTAACAGATATTTCTTCACTACTAAAAACAAAAAAAGACAACATGGTTCGCACGGGGGTAGTGTGTATGGATAATAGCGGGCGCACCTGGTTTTCCGTATACCGCTCAGGTCTTCGCATTTATGATCCGTCAACAAAAAAAATAACTCCCCTTTTCGCCGACAGCAGCAGCAAAGATGACCTTACCGGTAAAAGCATTTTTGATATGAAGAAGTTGCCCGATGGAACTATTCTTTTTACCAATGCCAATAATGCTTTTCATATCGACCCGCAGGATCTTTCTTATAAAAAGATCGAAACGCCTGACGTCTCCGGCCCCGGGGAGTTAGAAAGATCGGGACCACGGAAAATTTTATTCGACAATAAGAACCGTGTGCTGGTGTTAAGCTGGCAGCGTATTTATCTTTTCAGGGGTGATACATTACTTCAATTGTATCCAAACCGGGGAGTAGCCAATTTTATTATGCAGGATTTTTTGCAGGACGGTAATGGTGATTTCTGGATCACTACCAACCTGGGCCTGTTTAAAACAGGTGCTGATTTCCGCGAATGGGTGAATATGAGTGATAAGATCCCCGCCGGCAATTCAAATACCTTCTCAGAGTTTTTCCGGTCTCCGGATGACCAGTTCATCGTTACCGCTGTCGGGAAGATCGGAACCTTTTCACTCGGCTCCCTGGAAAAGAACAAGACAGCCCCTACCATTATCATAAACCGTTTACGAACCGGCAATAAAGAGCAATACCTGGTCTCGCTGGGTCAAAAGCAGTGGAAAGTTTCTTTTAAAGATGCGATTGAGATTGAATTATCTGCGATCAATTTTTCCAATGAAAAAGGGAACCGGATCCTGTATCGTCTTGAAGGACGTGATGATGACTGGAAAGAACTAACAGGCAGGCCTGTCATCCGTTATGAACAGTTGCCTCCCGGCAGCTACCTCCTAAACGCAAAAGCGGCCAATGGTGATGGTGTGTGGAGCAAAGAAACAGTTCTTTCATTTAAAATATTACCCCCTTTTTGGATGACATGGTGGTTCATCATTTTGTGTTTATTGACTATTGCTGCTGTGTTGTATGCTTTTTACCACTACCGGGTTCAGCAACTGATCAAAGAAGAAAGATTGCGTTCACATATCGCTACCGACCTGCATGATGATATTGGTGCTACCTTAAGTTCCATTTCAATTTATAGTGAAACGATCAAACAACAAACTGCTGCCCAGTTACCACATCTTACGCCCATGCTTGAAAAAATGGGAGAAACGAGCCGGGAAATGGTAGGCAATATGAGTGATATAGTATGGGCCATCAATCCTGAAAACGATTCTTTTGAAAAGATGCTGGGTCGTATGCAAAACCTGGCCGCGGAACTGTGTGTCGCAAAGAACATACAACTGCATTTTACTGCGGATGAAAAACTAAACCAGCTCCAGTTATCGATGGAACAGCGAAGAAATATCTACCTTATCTTTAAAGAAGCCCTGAATAATGCATTAAAATATTCCGGCTGCGCGAACATAAGAATTGACCTTGGAAAAGAAGATCATGGGCTGACCCTGTCGGTGAAAGATGATGGAAAAGGTTTTAGCGAGACGCTTATTGCAGAAAATAAACGCGGTGGCAACGGTTTAAAAAATATGCGACACCGTGCAAAAGAGATACAGGGAGAACTGACCATTAACTCCGAAGAGAATAAAGGAACGCATATTTTACTAAAGGTCAACATCACCTGAACTGGTGATTGCGCCGGGTGATAATAATCAACATCTTTGAGATACGTTATGATCAAGGTTTGCATTTTTGAAGACAATAAAGGCCTGCGGGAAAGCCTGGGGGCGCTGATAGAGAGCCACCCCGGTTTCCAGCTGGTCGGTACCTGGCAGGATGCGTCCAAAGCCGTGCAGTGGGTCAAAGAATCCGAACCTGACGTAGTGCTCATGGATATCAATATGCCGGTGATCAATGGCATTGATGCCGTGATCGGTCTTAAAAAAGAATTTCCCCATCTGCAAATACTGATGCAAACCGTTTTTGAAGAAGATGATAAAGTGTTTGCAAGCATCTGTGCGGGCGCTTCGGGCTATGTATTAAAGAACACTCCTCCTCCCCGTTTACTGGAAGCGATCAGGGAGGTTCATGAGGGTGGTGCCGCTTTTACTCCTTCAATCGCCCGTAAAGTATTGAAAATGGCAACGCCACAAAACAGCCAGCCTGCCGAATATATTATCCTCTCCGACCGGGAAAAAGAAGTGTTGCAAAAACTGGTGGAAGGAATGAGTTATAAAATGATCGCTGCTGCATTGGACATCGCCTTTGATACGGTGCATACCCATATTGCTAATATCTATACCAAGCTGCATGTGAATTCTAAAAGCGAGGCCGTGTCCAAAGCCATTAGACAGAAACTGGTGTAGCTCCATCCTGCTCAACCGTATTAAAATTTCCCGGGACTTGAATCCTGTTCATCTGGATACTCCTGTTAGCAGGACTCCGCACTATCCTACTATTTTGCCTCAAAAGTTGTCGTTGCCACTGTAAAAAATAGCATTCCCAGGTTGCCCGGTGTTGTTATACCACAAATCGGGTCACCCAAACTGTCTATTGTTTTTGGCAACTCATATTCCAAGCTTTACAACTTAATAACTTTCACATGAAAAAAGTTGTACTTCAGTTTAAAAATCTGATCCTGTTACCAGTATCATTGCTTTCTTTTTGCCTCTTTGCCCAAGATGGTACTCTGGATAACAGTTTCGGATTAAATGGGAAAGCCCGTTTTGCCGTGCCGGGTCTTGCAGATCAGTCAAATGTATTGGCTTTGCAAAGCGATGGAAAAATAGTTACAGCCGGGCCTTACACCAATGGCGGCAGCTGGGATATTGTACTGGTACGCCTGAATTATGACGGCACCCCGGATAATTCATTTGGAACTCTTGGCAAGGTGACAACACAGGTTACAGCGGGCAATGACGTTCCTTATGGTATTGCAATTCAATCAGACGGTAAAATTGTGGTGGCCGGCTATGGAAGTAACGGAACAGATGTTGATGTGATGATCATACGTTATAACACTGATGGCAGCCTCGATAATAGCTTCGATGGCGATGGTATCGTATTAACAAATCTTGGTGGAGGCGAAATCGCTTATGGAATAGCAATTCAACCTGACGGTAAAATTGTTCTTGCAGGGCAGGCAAACAATCCTGCCGAACCCGCCGCTTTCCGGTATAATTCAAATGGCAGTCTCGATAACAGCTTCGATGGAGATGGCGTTGTAATTTTTACGGGCTCTCCTACCAATGATGGAATGCGGGCTGGTCTTGCCTTACAAACAGACGGAAAAATTGTAATGGGGGGACTTGATAATTATTCCGGCGGCAATTTTCATGGTGAATTGGTACGGCTGAATGCAAATGGCAGCCCCGACAATAGTTTTGGTACCAACGGACTGGTAACTTTTCTTGGCCTCCCTTTCTCCTTATTTTATGCGATGACCATCCAGTCAGATGGTAAAATAATCGGGACAGGTGCGGGAGCTACATCAACAAACCCGGGGAGTAGTGGTGGTTTAATAGTCCGGTTTAACAGCGATGGTACAATTGACAATTCGTTCAACGGCACTGGCTACAACCTGCTGCAGATCGGTTATGGTTCCGGTGTCTATGGAATAACGCAGCAGAGTAACGGAAAACTGATCGGGGCAGGTTCTGCCCGTTTTGCAGACCCGGTAACTTCCGCTATTACCTATGATTTTTCGATAACAAGATATAATACGGACGGAACCTTTGACAATGCCTTTGACGGTGATGGTGTAAAGGTTGTACAATTTGGTTTTAATGTAGATGACGGTGCTGGCCCCATCCTTCTCCAGGCCAATGGTCAATATGTAGCTGCCGGTTTTGTACTGAATGGCAGTTCACAGGATTTTGCAGTTTTGCGTGTCAACGGTGATCTTTCCGTACTGCCTGTAACACTCACTTCCTTTACTGCCTTGAAAAAAAACAATAGCGTTGAGCTTTCCTGGACAACCAGCTCGGAGCAAGATAATCGCGGTTTTGAAATTCAGCGAAGTTCCGATGGCACGCATTACTTCCCGATCGGCTGGAGAGACGGTACGCCTGGTTCAACAATCCTTACTACTTATTCTTTTACTGATACTCACCCGGTAAAAGGGGGAAATTTCTACCGCCTAAAACAAATTGACCTCGACAACCGATCTGCACTAAGTGCTATCCGTAAAGTTGATTTTGGACAATGGATGGCTGTAAGTGTGTATCCCAACCCGGTGACAGATGTGCTGAATGTGCAACTGGATAAAAATATAACCACGATAAGGATCTATGATATCCATAGCAGGCTGGTATGGCAGGAGCAAAATACGGAGAGTAAATTATCTTTTTCAATTCCCCTAAAGAATATAAGCAGTGGCCTGTATTTACTGGAAGTGATGGACGGGCATGGTAATCGTCAAACTGAACGATTTATCAAACATTGATACCAGTAGACCGAAATGGGCTTTTATTTCAGGGTTCCACAATACCATTCCGTATCGCATACATTACCAGTCCTACCCTGCTGTGTACATTTAGCCTGGTGAACAGCGACTGCCGGTAATCGTCCACTGTCCGTGGACTGACGCTCATTTTTTCCGCAATATCCTTATAAGCCAGTTCGGTGCAGGCCCATCGCAGAAAATCCCGGTCTTTTTCTGACAGGGCTACCAATTTCTCATCCTGTTCCGCACCCTTGTGCAACCCGCTGACCAGTTTATCGGAAACATATTCTGACAGGTATACATTTTTACTGGAAAGAGCATCGAGTGCTCTTTTCAGCTCTTCCGCATCGGTATTCTTCAACAGGTATCCCTTGGCACCCAGCCGGAACATTTTAATGATCGATTTCTCATCACTGAGCATTGAAAGCACCAGTATTTTTATGAAAGGGTAGTTCTTGTGCAGCCATTGCGTGGTTTCAAAACCATCCATCTCCGGCATATTCACATCCAGTAGTACGATATCGGGCAACTGGTGCTGCTGAATTTTGGCTTTGAGGTCTTTGCCATTATCCGCTTCCATCATGATGCTGTACCCATCAAATGAATTCACAAGCCCCGCGAGTGCATTGCGCAGAAGTACATGATCGTCTGCTATCGCTACCTGTATTGCTTTTTTTGACTTCATATTATTAGTTTGCCTGTGGTAAAAGTTCTACTGTAATATGGGTACCCTCATTTTTCGCCGTTTTAATATGCATCGTTGCCCCGATCAGCTTAGCGCGGTTGAACAGGCTTTTCAGTCCAACCCCAGCCGTTGGCGAAGACTTTTTCTCTTCAAGGTCAAAGCCAATGCCGTTGTCTTCTATTTTCATAATAAATATATTGTCCGGGGTGTAGTTTAATTCCACGCTCACCGCGGTCGCTTTGGAATGCTTCAGGATATTGTGCAGCATTTCCTGGAACATGCGGAATAAAAAGATTTCTTTTTGTCCCTGTAATTTGAACTCATTCCCGTCTACAGCCAGGTCTATCTCCAAAGCGCCTGTGTTTCGCACTGCTGCAACTTCAAAACGCACCGACTCCGCCAATCCCAGGTCGGTGATTCTGTCGGTATGCAAACTCTTGGTGAGATCAGAAAGATCAAAGATCGCTTTTTGAAGCACTTTTTGGGAATGCATGACAAGCGGTTGAGCCAGGTGATCTTTTCCGATCGGGAGCGCAGACAATGAGAGTTTTACTACGGAAAGCATCTGCCCGATATTATCATGCAATTCCTGCGAGATTGTTTTGAAAGTATTTTCCTGTATCTCGAGTTGAGATTGGAGAACTTCCTTTTCATATCGGTCTTTCATCATGGCCATTTCTTGTTCCTGTCGCTGTTGACGTCGTTTATAAAGAAAAACCATCACGACAATAAAACCGATCAGCAACATTCCCAACACAAGTCCTATGATGGTAACAAAGTATATTTCCGGGTTCTGACGCATATAAACGCTATCGTAAACAAAGTGTATAAAAGTATATTGACCATGGTCACAAACAATGTATAACTCTCAATCCACAGTTTGGATACATTGTTCCACAAACTCACCATTCCAAACAACGGAAATCCACAACAATAAAAAAACAGTATCCCCGTACATATCCAGAAAGCCGGGTTTAACAGCAAAGGACCTGATTGAGGGAAACGGAATAATTCTAAAAAATAATACACGCAACAAGGGACGATGAGCAGGCACCCTACCGCATAAGTCGTTGTATGAAACGCCTTCATTCCCTGGAAAAAGACAATGTTAGCAACCGCTGCGATGGCATAGACGACCATGACCAACCTGATAATACGTTTTGCGATCTTTCTTTTGACGATCAGGCTAACAACAAAGAAGAAAAAACAAAACATGAACGTCGAAAAGAAATTATACACGATTATGTTATTACTGTTAATTGAAGACAGATAGTTTCCAAGTATTTCTATGAAAAAGGTAAGCAATAGAAATGGCGGGAATAGCTTGAGGTAAAAATCTGTTTTCTTCTGGTAAACAAACAGGCTTGCCAAAAGGCTCAGAACAATAAAATACGTGTATACGGGAAAGAGACTCACAGAATGATAATTAACAATAAAAGTATATCTAAAAAAAACAAAACCTCCCTTTAAAGCGGAGGTTTTGACATTAAAAAACAAAAACGTTATGCTACAGCCAGGCCCCCCTCACCTTTATCCACAATCCCGATACCAATGCCGCCGTCTTCTGTCGACTGGCAAACGGGAGGACACATGCGGCCAATATTGAATGCCAGGATACTCGATCCTTCTCCCTTGTTGATATAAATATCTTTATCCGTAGTTCCGGTGAGCGTTTCCTTCTGCTTCGTGGCCACCATTACGATCGTTTGGCGTCCCGCGTACAATGGCTTCTCAGAAAAATTTTCATCATAAGCCCCAAAATAAAAGCGCACCCCATCTCCACCATGCTCTTTTGCCTTTTCCAAAAAAGCCTCGATGTCTTCCACGCTGAACCAAACACTCAGCGAATCTTCCTTACCCAGGCGCTGAGAATTATGAACCCAGCGATGTTGTTTGTAGTTTTTGATTACGGTGTCAACATGCTTGGTGTCGACGAATTTGCCCGCTCTTACGGTTTTTTTTTCAATTGTCATCATAGATTTAAATTTTTTGTAGTGTTGAATAGTTGATTACGGGTTAAAGCTATTCCTAGTACTAAAGCGGATCTTTAGTAAAGAAATGGGAACCAATCAATTACAAATTAAATATATTTATAACCGTAAGAATATCAGCAAATAGAGTGTTAATTATGGTCGAAATACCGTAAGAATATCCCCTGGATACCGTGAAAATAATGCCCGCCTGACCGGGAAAAATAACTGCTTGTTTTGCGTAGATCCGGCGCTTTTTTAAAAACAGTCAAAAAGCAGGGACGGTAGTGACCGGGAAAAACATCCTTTTTACATTTGTCAAAATCTGTTGTATGAACCACGAGATCCAATCGCTTATCCGGAGAATAGAAACTGTGAATAGTGGCGAACCCTGGTTTGGCCGTTCGGTATTCAGTATACTTGAAGAAGTGGATCTGAAAAAGGTTAATATAAAACCCGGAAATACGGAGCATTCACTGGCTGAATTGCTTTATCACATGATCACCTGGGCTGACTTTACCCTGAAAAGAATAGAGAAAGACAAGATCCATGATCTCGCTGCCGCAGAAGAACTGGATTGGAGAACTATCGATCCCAAAATACATACCTGGAAAAAAGGAGTGGCTGAATTCAAAGCGATCCATAAAAAGATCATCGCCCTCCTGGAAAAAAAGGATGATGATTTCCTCGGTGAGATCGTGGATTACCGCAAATACAATTTTCGTTTCCTGGTCAACGGGATGATCGAACATGCGATCTACCACCTCGGGCAGGTTGCGTATGTAAAAAAACTACTGGCCTGATCCCCTTTTTTCACGGGTGAAAAACCGGTATATCCCGGGGAAATGACCTTGGTCTTTAGGGCGGAGCTTCCTAGCTTTTCCGGATGCAGTACCGTTCTTATTTCTGGAAAAAAGTTCCCTTTCTCAAATTGTTGCTGGCTTTTGCAGGCGGCATCCTTGTACAATGGTACGCCCCTGTCAAACCGCAAACAAGCTGGGTTATCCTGGCAGCTGGCCTGGTGGCCTTAGCTGGCTTGCTCTTTACCACCTTCTTTCATCGTTATCGTTTTGCGTTTATCAATGGGATCATCAATTCGTTCCTTTTCTTTTCCCTCGGCACCCTGCTGGTACGTCAAAAAGATACCCGGAATGACAGAAGCTGGTTGGGAAATTTTTATGCCCCGGGCGATGGACTCCTGGTCACCCTTGAAGAACCCCCGGTGGAGAAAACGAGGTCAGTGAAAGCAAATGCGGCTGCAGAATATTTGATACGGAACGGGCAGTCCTTCCCCATTAAAGGAAAGATCATTATATATTTCAGCAAAGCAGTTACCGACGGACCACAAGGGCTCTCATTGTCCTATGGCTCACAGGTAGTTTTCAGAAAACCATTACAGGAAATAAAGAACGCTGGCAACCCGGGCGGGTTTGACTACAAACGGTATGCATTGTTCCAGGGCATCACTCACCAGGTATACCTGCAAGCAGGAGAGTTTGAACTGCTGGATCATAAAAAGCAAAATGGTCTTAAAAAATTTCTTTATGCTTCCAAAGAAAAATTATTGGGAATACTTCGCAATAATATCAGGCGGCGGGAGGAACTGGGACTGGCTGAAGCATTGCTGATCGGGTACAAACAGGATCTTGACCAGTCGCTGGTACAATCCTATACCAATACAGGTGTCGTCCATATCATCGCTATCTCCGGTTTGCATCTTGGACTCATTTACTGGCTGATGGCATTAGCGCTACGCCCCCTGCAAAAAAGTAAAACTACAAGATGGATCAGGGCCGCACTCATCATTTCCATTCTATGGGTCTTCAGCCTGCTGGCCGGTGCACAACCGTCCATCCTCCGGTCAGCATTGATGTTTACCTGTATTGTACTGGGTGAATCCCTGTCAAAAAAAACTTCCATCTATAATACGATGGCAGTTTCCGCATTCATACTGCTCTGCATCAACCCATTTTGGTTATGGGATGTGGGTTTCCAGTTATCCTATGCCGCCGTACTAAGCATCATCATTTTTATGCAACCCATTTACAACATTTTTTATATCAAAAACAAACTACTGGATCTTATATGGAAACTCAATGCCGTTACGCTGGCTGCGCAAATACTTACGGTGCCCCTGAGTATTTATCATTTCCACCAGTTCCCGAACTTATTTATCCTGACCAATTTTATCGCCGTGCCATTGTCGGGTATCATCCTGCTGGGAGAGATCTTTCTTTGTGTCATCGCATTTATTCCAGCTATCGCCACCCTGGTCGGTCAACTTCTCGGCTGGCTGATCGGGTTGATGAATGACTATATTCAAAGAGTTGAATCCATTCCCTTCTCCCTATGGAATGGATTGCAGATCAGTCTTGTCCAGGCTCTCCTCCTTTTGCTATTTCTCGTCGGCGCCAGTTACTGGTTGATGGAGAGATCATCCCGGGGTTTACAAACCGGCTTACTGGCCCTGTTGGGTTTTGTCACACTCCGATCTTTATCATTTCTGCAAATGGATCGCCAGCAAAAACTGATCGTGTACAATGTGCCCCGGAAAACTGCGATCGATATTGTTAGCGGGAGAGATTATCTTTTTGCTGGTGATAGTAACCTGCTGGCCGATGAGTTTGCCCGCAATTTTCATCTTAAACCATCCAGGGTATTACACAGGGTGAGTCCCGTCGGCCATATCAGGTCATTTAATCCGTATGAAAATTATTGGAGCTTCGGGGGCAAGCATATTCTGTTGTTGAACAAACCTGTTTATTTCCCACCGCTAAAAGAAAAACCCGTGATTGACCTGCTTATCCTGGCTAAAAACCCGGCGATCAATTTCCAAAAAATAGTTACTTCGCTCGAAATAAAACAAGTGGTTTTTGACGGATCTGCTCCTGCCTGGAAAATACAATACTGGAAAAAAGACTGTGATTCATTAGGCATCCCCTGTCATGATGTAACTACCAAAGGCGCTTTTGTGATGAAGCTTCGGTGACTTACCTTTGCCTCTCTTTAACGACCTGCCTGCTTTCAATTCATCCTTTTTATGAACAAAAAGATTCAATCTGCTCTTATCTCCGTTTTTTATAAAGACGGTCTGGAAAACATCGTAAAATTATTGGCCAAACATGGAGTGACCATCTACTCTACCGGCGGTACCCAAACTTTCATTGAGCAACTGGGTGTAAAAGTTGTCCCGGTTGAAGACCTGACGGCCTACCCTTCGATACTGGGCGGAAGAGTGAAGACCCTGCACCCTTCTGTCTTTGGCGGGATATTGGGCAAAAGAGATGATGCAACACATCTCAGCGAAATGAAACAGTATAAAATCCCGGAAATAGACCTGGTGATCGTTGATCTTTACCCGTTTGAAGAAACGGTAGCTTCTACCAATGATGAAAAGTCGATCATTGAAAAGATCGATATCGGTGGCCCATCCATGATACGGGGCGCCGCGAAGAATTTTAAAGACGTGGTAGTGATCGCCGCAAAAAAAGACTACGCGGCGCTCGAACAATTACTGGCGGAGCAGCAGGCACAAACAACACTGGAACAGCGAAAAGTATTTGCGGCCAAAGCATTTGAAGTGGTTGCTCATTACGATGTAGCCATTGCTAAATATTTCAATCCTTCTGAATCATTGTATTTTCTTGAATCCGTTCCGCACCCAAAAGCTATGCGCTATGGTGAGAACCCGCACCAGCGGGGAGTCTTCTACGGTGATCTGACCAAACTCTTTGACCAATTGAATGGCAAAGAGCTTTCCTATAATAACCTCGTGGATGTGGACGCCGCAATGCAATTAATAAAAGAATTCAACAACACGACTTTTGCTATTATCAAGCATACCAATGTTTGCGGAGTGGCACAACGTGATACCATAAAAGAGAGCTGGGATGCCGCATTGGCCGGTGATCCCGAAAGTGCTTTTGGAGGCGTGCTGGTTTGCAACGGCACGATCGATAAAGCTACCGCTGATGCGATCAACGAGATCTTCTTTGAAGTGCTGATCGCTCCTGCATTTGATGAAGACGCATTGACTGTTTTACGATCCCGGAAGAACAGGATCCTGCTGCAACTGAAAGCACAGCCGGACAACCAGGAACAATATAAATCCGTATTGAACGGTGTATTGATACAGGGAATAGACAACGGCAACTTTGCGGAATGGAAAGAAGTGGGTGGTGTACAGTCTGACTGCGGCAGGCCTTATCAACGGGAGGATCTCGCTTTTGCCAATATCATTTGTAAACATTTAAAATCAAACGCTATTGCGCTTGTAAAAAATAAGCAACTGATCGGTAAAGGTTGCGGGCAGACCAGCCGTATCGATTCATTGCGACAGGCGGTTGAAAAAGCAAAGCAATTTAAGTTTGACCTTTCCGGTGCCGTTATGGCCAGTGATGCTTTCTTTCCTTTTAATGATTGCGTACAACTGGGACATGAAGCCGGTATCACGGCTTTTATTCAGCCCGGTGGATCCATCAGGGATAATGATTCAATTGAATATTGTAAAACGAATAACCTGGCGATGGTAATTACCGGGGTGCGG
>JANOHQ010000340.1:0-9334 GCA_031406595.1 Chitinophagaceae bacterium | reverse complement strand
CTTGAAAAAAATTGCAGCTTGAAAGCCGGAAAACCGGCACTCTTTTAAAAATCCACATCACCAGCCCAATTGGAGACCAAGCTCCCAAAAACCTGATAGACCAAAATTGATGACAAAATCCGGTTCTTAAAGAAAAAGAGGCCACCTCTTATGAGACAGCCTCTTTTTTTTTACACTTAATTCAAATTCCATTTCCGTATCCGGTCACTGGCGGAACGGCTGTTGCGGTTCCGGTTCCACATGTCCGTGGCCGTGAATTTGGTTTTTTCGTCATTGCGAGACGAAGTCGAAGTAATGGCGTCATTAGCCAATGTTTCCTTTACTTCCTGCGCCAGTTGTGTTTTTGTTTCTTCACTTAACTGTACAGTCCCTATCTCTTTCGGGATAGGCATAACAATGCTCTTCATAAACTCTCCTTTTTTTTAGTCTGTTGTTTAATAATCTTCTGAGTCAACCGAAGCCATGCCTTTCGGCAGGCGAAGTAAGAGAACCAGGTGGCAAGCTGAATAGCTGGTCAGGTTACGTTCTTTGTAGTTTAGGTACGAAACTCAGTCTTTGATGGCGCAAAGATACTACGGATAAGCTTTCTATCCAAATCGTGGAGTGAAATAACAGTAAGGTAATTCCATTATTTCTTCGGATATTTTTATCACAGCCAGGATGGCTGGACAGGATCAGCGTATGCGTTTCGGGCTAGTATTTGCCCCTATTTTTTTACCGGCTTTGTGAAATCCGTCATCGGTTTGGTAATATCGGTCATCAGTAATTTCTGGTACTCCGTTGGCAACTGCCGGGTAAAGTCGGTAGCACAGCCCATCGAAATAATGACGATGGGGCGACCCGTATCGGCCAGGTTGGCGATGATGGACCGGTCGGTCAGTACACTGACGGTCTTTTTCTTTAACGCTAATTTTTTGGGTGTTGTTTTGGAATTGCTTTTACTCATAAAAAAGGTTTAGTGGTTACTTAAAGTTAGTAAACTTTGCCTTTCTAGTACAAGCTATCTCAAAAGTAAAATGGAACAAAAAGAACACCACGAAACACACGAGACATCCCTTTATGGTCGATGAGTTGTGTTCTTTGTGCAGCTTTGTGTCCTTCATGGCCCTACAGTGTAAGACTTTTAAGATTAGCTTTAGTAAGTACAGCAATTGCCTGTTAAGGCTGCTGGTTCAGGAACAAGGGCAACCCTGATTTCCAATCGCTATCAATATATAATTCGAAGGAATACCGGCCAGCCTTTTCAAATTGCAGCTGGTTAAAATTGACCACGATATTGATCGAGGAGAATAAACCGTTGGGAGGCACCCCAATATTGATATTTCCTTCGATCGGTTTGATCGTTTCCTTACCATCCGCATCGATCAGCCGCAGCTTAAAATCATGGGGTCCGGCTTCTTTGGCAGCGAAACGCATGCGGCAGGCAATAGCACAGGCCGGGTGCTGCACGGGAAATTGCTTTGTTTGAATACTGTCGAACGTGCCCACGATGGTCAGTTTGGAATGATTGTCCTGGGCAAAATCAGCAAGAGTAAATATTTCTATTTCCATGATTGTTTTTTTAAATGGAGAATGTTCCCCTTGCTGCAAAAAGGGAACCATGGGTAAAATACCTGACAAATAAGCAGGAATTATCCCCGGTCTGGCCTTTATTACCGACAGGATCCGGTAAGAAACTACAACTCGGTCATTCTTGCTGTGCATGTCGTATCGGGCCCTTTCAAACCACCCCCTATCCCAAAGATCAGGTTCAGAATGATAACTCACTCACCAAACGATTAAAAAAGTAATCCGGCATACGATTACCCGGGATGGTAACGAAATGGTAACACTCTTTTGCTGTGCTGCCACTGCGAAAAAAAGCAAACAATAATAAATAGCGTGAGCGGTGGTCTCTTTCTATAAATATAAATGGAAGATTTAAAACAACAACCCTTTAACATCCCTTCCATTTTTCGTTAACAGTTGAAAAAATACATTTGACAAAATTAAAACCATGAGAAATACTTTTACACTTCTTGCCCTATTCTTCACTACTACCCTCTCCGCTCAATTAAAAAAAGGTGACTGGAATATTAATACCACTACCGATGCCCCGATGAATCTCCGGTTGCGTACAAATGGCCCGGGGTTCAAGTCGTACGACTTCAGTATTAACCCGGGTGTCGGTTATTTTTTGAAAGATCGCTGGGAGATTGGTGGCGGCCCGGTTGTTTCACTAAACGGAGCAAACTACAAGGATCAGATGAGTGGATACAGTCTTAAGAACAGGAGCAGCTCTGTAGGGTTGAATCTTTTCACGCGGTATTATTTAAAAAAAGAAGGCAGGCTGGTACCTTATCTCACCCTTGGTGCTACCTATCTGCGGACCACTGGCAGTACCACTGATTACAACGGTATCAAGAGCAATTACCGGCTCAATCAATGGCAGGCTGGTGGCGGCGCCGGTCTCAGCTGGTTTGTTTCACCGAAAGTGGCTTTGTTCGCGGAGCTTACCTATACCGGTGAATGGGGCAGCGGATCTGGCTATACCGGCGGGTTGAACTTTAAGGTCGGCATCCAGGTATTTTTTAACAGGAAGAAGAAATAAGCGTCAGTAGTTTTCTGGGTAGTGTCTCAGTTCGCCGGGAAGACGGTAAGTCGGTAAGAGAACCGGATTGTGCACCAGCACTTTCCGTCTTTCCGTCTTACCGGCTATATTCAAAATGATACACTACAGCTTTCTGAGATTGATCTTCTAGGAAAGAACTTTGGTTACTTTCACAAACACATTTCATTCCTAAACAACCAGTATGAAAAGAATCAGCTTTTTGATCATTCCTTTTCTTATTGCATCTACCGGCACTGAATTAAATGCCTGCGGCAATTCTTATTATTACGAAGACAGACCACTGCCGTACAAAGACGGTTTTCTGGATTATCATAAAATTTTTGTTTCGTTCCTGGATGATCCAAAACAGCAAAACAAGTCGGGTGGCGACAATCCTTATTTTTTTGCAGTGGGCATGCCGGATGGGAAATGGGGTGGCGAACGTTACAGGGATGCCTGGTACGGGAAACTCAGAGATACTTTGTACAAACTAACAGGCATG
Organism: Chitinophagaceae bacterium; assembly: GCA_031406595.1. Classification (GTDB taxonomy): domain Bacteria; phylum Bacteroidota; class Bacteroidia; order Chitinophagales; family Chitinophagaceae; genus JJ008. The sequence goes on along the minus strand of JANOHQ010000340.1, from coordinate 6,242 downwards.
ACCAGGGATTCCTGGAAAGTATCTGACCTGGAAATTGTCAATAAGGCGCTGGCGATGAATATCGACTATAAGCTGCTGAGTGATTTTGCCTGGAAACTGGCCCGGAAAAATGAATTGAGTACGGCGGAGAAGATCCTGGTGACCCTTGAAAAGAAATATCCCGGGGAGTATAATATCATTGCTAACCTGGGTACGGTGTATGAATTGCAGAATAAACCCAGGCAAGCCCTGCAGTATATCACAAAAGCCGTACAACTCAGCCCCGAAAGTCATTACGGCAGTGAATGGCTGCATATAAATATTCTCAAAATGAAGACAGGAGAAATGCCGGCTTACGATTTTACCAGTTTCTTCGGGTTGAATTCAATGAAAACGGTCTATGGAGACCGTATCTATGAGAAAAAAGACCTGCCTCCCGGTGAATGGGGAAAATACCACCGCGATACGCTCATGATCCACCTGGCCTACCAGTTACACGAAAGGATGTTCTTTATCAACGACAAGAACCCGGTAATGGCGGAAATGCTCTATATGTTCCTGCAATGCATGATTCACCGTGATGAAACCCATTATGCAGCGGAAGCCGCTAAATTATGTATGGACTATAGCGAGGCATACTACTACCCACGGATCTTTAATGCACTGGGTTACTGTTTGAAAGAAAACGCAGCCCACTGATGGCAATACCAAAAGAAAAATTTTGCGCAACTAAATAGTTGCATATATTTGCAACTGAACAGTTGCGAACTGCCTGTTCATCAAACTTAAAAAAAGTATGCAACAGGCGATCTATACCAACGACCTGGTCAACAACAAAATACTGGTGGAACGGGAATTCGCCGGAACACTGGAGCAGGTATGGCGGGCCTGGACCGAAAGCGAGATCCTGGAAAAATGGTGGGCTCCACTCCCTTTCAAAGCGGTGACCAAAGAAATGGATTTCCGGGAAGGCGGTCATTGGTGGTATCATATGCTCGGACCGGACGGTAGTAAATTTTGGTGCTGGCTGGATTATCTGTCGATCAGCAGGCTGGAAAAATTCACTGCGAGGAATATCTTTTGCGATGAAGAGGGAAAGCCCAATACAGAACTGCCGGATATGCATTGGGAAAATTTTTTTTCCAGCACCGGTGCCGGTACGAAAGTAAAGATCACCGTAACCTTTGCCAGTAAAGAAGACCTTGAAAAGATTGTCAGCATGGGCTTCCAGGAAGGATTCAGGATGGCGCATGAGAATTTGGATAAATTGTTGATGAGTTAAGGCTGGGCGGGTATTCCGGTCATGGATACCCCTAAATCGGTATTGCCTGTTTTTGGGGGTTGGGTTATCTTGAACTTCTTAAACCTTAACCAATGGCACTCCCCCGCAAACTAACAGCCGCTGAAAAGCCGGTCTTTCTTTCTGCTTTTCCCTTACTGGATGTTGATTTTACAATCGTAACTGGCGAACCCAGTGGTGTTTACAATTGTATTTCCTGGACAGTAGGTGTTACCAATTTCTGGCATTGGCCGGGCAGCAATCTTTCAGATTTTGATAATTTTTACGCACAGTTTAATTTAGTGCGCAAAACCAAAGGCAGTGTAGCCGCCTGGGGTCATGCGAATAATAATATGACGCATGGCTGTATCTCGGGCCCCACGCATGGTCCCTGCTGGGAATCAAAATGTGGTAGCCTGGCCCGTATACAGCATTGCCTGAATGAACTCAACGGACCTTCCTACGGGCATGTGATCGCTTATTATGCATGGAAATTGAAAATATTCTTTCCAAAATACTTAAAATTGTATATGAAAAGGATCAGGCGATTTACACCCGATGACCTGAAAAAAATAAAAGACTTCAAAGGTCCTATCCCCCGCAGCGTGGTCAGTTCTTTTGAATCAAAATTCAAAGCATGGAAAAAGACCTGGTTCAGCCCTGAATTCGCTTTTAATTCTAATCCTTACAGTCGCACCGATACACGTGAATACAAAGAACTCATAGGCATGGGTAAGGATATCGTTCCCCTGCTGGCCGAAAAACTGATGGATGAATCCAATTTTATGGCTCTCTCCGCATTTGAAAAATTAGCGGGCAGCAAATGGATGATCCGGATCGATTCTAAGGATGAAACAGTACTGGAAGGTGAACAGGGACGGGCTTTCCGCACGGTGAAGAATTACCTGGGCAGCAAAGAGTGATCACCCGCTTACTAATAGTTGTTTATACCGGCCGTGCTAAAACACGGCCTTTTTTGTCAGCATGAAGCAATAGCAAAAAAAACAACTGTAACCGTTGTCTTTTTCAATAACGGCTTATTGTGAATTGTCGGTTTTATTTTCAAATTCAAAACCTTCTTCGGGTTTATCGGGCATTTTTGATAAGATGGCTCTTACGATCAGGTATCCGCCTACTGCACCCATTAAAGCCATGGGAAGCATCGACAAATAGTCTTCAGAGTTAAAGGCAGTAACGGCGATAATAATACCGATCACTTCCCCTCCTATCCAGGCCAGTACGGTGTAGAGTTTCCAGGCACCGGGTTTTTGTCCTTTCCTGATTGCCATTTTTCCCATCTGTCCGCAGAGTAATACCAATGCAATGATCTCAAGCATAGAGTTAGATTTTGGGGCAAAGTAAACCGTTTTTTTAATAAATTTTTTGAAATTTTGGTATACTTAAAGTTGTTACAGGAGCCAGGAAATCAAACAGCAAATACATACACTTGTTGACCAGTGTAAAGATGATATCGTACTGGAAGAAACAAAGACATTACTGGAATCTGCCCGCGAGGGCGACAGGTGGTAAGAACTGTCTGAAGAAGACAAAAAGCTTATTATGGATCTGAGGTATAGTACGGTAAAGGAAATTTTATCAATCACCAGGAACTTATCAGCCGTATTGACGAATGGAAAAGAAAATAATATTGACAATGATGATTTAGGATCAAATTACCAATAAATCAATTTCGAAGAAATAAACTCGCAGATGATCAGTTCAACTTTTAATTCGATAAAGACTATTGTATATTTCTTTTTATAAGGGATGCATTTATAACCTAAAACTGCCCGGGAGGGTTCTTTGCAACTGCGATAGGACTTTCGGGTGTCAGCTAATCTGTCGATATAATTATATACATTGTCAGCAAATTTCTCTGCTGTCGCCACCATGCCCTTCGATTCAATGTATAAGGCAATGGCTGCAATATTCTCAGCGGCAGTTCGCCTTATCCTTACTTTTCGGCGGCCCATTTACGAATAAGCTTTTTGCTGTATGCCCGTGCTTCGGATATGGTCAATAGTCTTTCAGGCTTAGTTTTTAAAGCCGCTTTTAATTGTAATGCCTGGTATTCCTTTTCGGGAAGCAAGACATATTTCTTTTTATCGATTACGATTTGCGTCATAGCTTAAAGATACAAAATTATTTAGCTTTTACGGCGCCTGGGAGCGAACGGCTGGTTGCAAGTTAACCACAACTGCCCCACTGTTTTCGCTTTTTCGACGAGTCCGCCATTCATTATTCGTGGTATTCGAGAATGAGGAAAAGCATTGAGGGAGGAGATTCGTTGGGGAAGTAATTGAGATAGCCAAGTATTTTAATGTATACGCAGAGTCCCCCTGCGGAAGACTCCGCTGGGAAGAAAATTATCTGCCATCAGGATATTTTTGATATAATTCTGTTTCAGTTATATCGCTAAACTTATTTTTATCAGTTCTTTTCCAAGCATATAAACTATCCCATGATGGAACATGAAACCTTTTTCCATCTAGGATAATAAAAATATGAGTTTTGTCTACCCAAACTATTTCAGCATTGTTGTTCAATACATTTTCAAAATCATTCCCTTTTTCAAGTAAGGAGCCTATTATCAGAGTTGTATCCATTATTTCTGGCAGCTTGTTTAAATAAAAATACAATTATATACACAAAAGCCCCCACGATCTTCGCAGGGGCTTATTATGTTATGTACAATTCTTCTTCTTGAATCACCCTTCGACGAGCTCCGGGTGACATTCGTTCCTTGTCATGCTGAGCTTGTCGAAGCATGACGATTCGAACTTTTATTTGACCTCCTCATAAGGCACATCCGTCACATTTTCATCTTTCTTCGCATCGGCTGTGGCCTGGCCGGGATCTGTTCCATCACCCTCTGCCGGTTGCTGCGGCTGATCCTGTGTTGCCTTATACATGTCTTCGCTGGCTGCGGTCCATGCAGCGTTGAGTTCGGCCATTGCTGTATCGATCGCTGCAATATCCTGGCTCTTATGCGCTTCTTTTAATTTTTCCGCACCTTGCTCGATCGCTGTTTTCTTTTCAGCCGGAATCTTGTCACCGTATTCTTTCAACTGTTTCTCGGTCTGGAACACGAGGCTGTCGGCCATATTCAGTTTCTCTACTTTTTCTTTCTCTGCTTTATCGCTGGCTTCATTAGCCCTTGCTTCCGCTTTCATTTTTTCCACTTCTTCCTTGCTCAGACCTGAACCCGCTTCAATATGGATCTTTTGTTCCTTACCCGTGCCTTTATCTTTCGCTGTTACATGCAGGATACCATTGGCATCGATATCGAAGATCACTTCGATCTGCGGTACACCTCTTGGCGCAGGTGGTATGCTGTCGAGATTAAACATGCCTAAGCTCTTATTGTCTTTCGCCATACTCCTCTCCCCTTGCATCACATGTATCTGTACACCGGGCTGGTTATCGCTGGCTGTAGATAACACTTCCGATTTTTTGGTCGGGATAGTTGTATTGCTGGGGATCAATGGAGTCATCACACCGCCCATGGTTTCGATACCGAGGGAAAGCGGTGTTACATCGAGCAACAACACGTCTTTTACTTCACCGGTTAGAACAGCACCCTGGATTGCGGCACCGATCGCTACCACTTCATCGGGATTCACACCCTTGTGTGGTTTTTTACCAAAGAATTTTTCTACGATCTCCTGTACTTTCGGAATACGGGTAGATCCGCCCACCAATATCACTTCGTCGATCTGTGAAGTTGCTAAACCAGCATCTTTCAATGCCGCTTCGCAAGGTTTTAAGCAACGGGCAAATAAATTATCCGCCAGCGATTCAAACTTCGCACGGGTCAATTTTTTTACTAAGTGCTTGGGCACTCCATCCACTGCGGTAACATACGGCAGATTGATCTCTGTCTCCGAAGATGAAGACAGTTCCACTTTTGCTTTTTCAGCCGCTTCTTTCAAGCGCTGCAAAGCCATCGGGTCTTTCCGCAGGTCGATCGCTTCATCTTTTTTGAATTCATCGGCCAACCAGTCCATTACTACTTTATCAAAGTCATCACCACCGAGGTGGGTATCACCATTGGTTGATTTTACTTCAAATACACCGTCACCCAGTTCCAGTACAGAGATATCGAATGTACCACCACCAAGGTCGAATACGGCGATCTTATGATCATGTTTGTCTTTATCAAGACCGTAGGCCAATGCGGCCGCCGTCGGTTCGTTCACGATACGGCGAACGGTAAGTCCGGCAATTTCCCCGGCTTCTTTTGTAGCCTGGCGCTGGGCATCGTTAAAGTAGGCAGGTACGGTAATCACGGCCTCTGTCACTTCATGACCCAGGTAATCCTCGGCAGTTTTCTTCATTTTTTGCAGAACCATGGCGCTGATTTCCTGCGGAGTATACAGCCTGCCATCTATGTCAATCCTTACGGTATTATTGTCACCTTTTGCCACTTTATAGCTCCAATGGCTGATCTCCTCTGTCACTTCATCGAACTGGCGTCCCATAAAACGTTTCACTGAAGCGATCGTGTTCTGGGGGTTTGTGATCGCCTGGCGTTTGGCAGGGTCACCCACTTTTCTTTCCCCGTTCTTTAAGAAAGCCACGACAGACGGGGTTGTACGGCGTCCCTCGTCGTTGGCTATTACCACCGGCTCATTGCCTTCCATAACCGCTACGCAGCTATTGGTGGTTCCTAAGTCGATTCCTATTATTTTTCCCATATTATTATTTTAATAATTCACTCCTTGTTTGTCAATGATTATGCCGTATGGCAGGAAGGTGAAAAATTGTCAGTCTCTTTTTAGGTACCCAGTTATAGTACCCTGATTTAGCTGTGGTTGCGTCGCACACTTGTACGTCCTGTTCGCTGCTCGACAAGGTATGGTGTCACCTCTTAAGAGGTGACACCTAGTACATGATTGTGAATTGCAATCCAATTAATTTGATGGAGTATTGCTGGTTAGTGCGGGAGATTGCGGAATACTGCGGCAAACTGGTCAGGCGGCTT
>JANOHQ010000331.1:0-25144 GCA_031406595.1 Chitinophagaceae bacterium | reverse complement strand
GGCGTAGATGATTTCCCGCTGATCATTCAAACCCGTGCGATCGCGGCAGACGGGGTGATCCAGTTCGCTGAATCCAACCCGAATCTCGACAGCAACCTTATGGTTAATGCCGTTAAGAATTCGCAATTAAATGTACCCCGGCAAATGGTCCGGTTCCGAATACTAAATGGTTCACACCAGCGTGTGTTTAACCTGGGACTTTCCAATAATGCCAATTTTTATCATATCGCTACGGATGGTGGATTAAAAGCTAACCGTGCTACCGTTAACCGGCTGCGCCTGGCTCCGGGCGAAAGAGGCGAGATCGTTGTGCCTTTCGGTTCTTATTCTCCGGGTACTCATATACAATTAATGAGTTATGGGAATGAACTACCAAACGGAACCTGGGGTGCCACAGCTCCCTGGATCAATTTTGTACAGAACGTTCCGTTTTATAATCCCAATTATATGAACGGGGCAGCTTTTACTGTTTTACGGTTATTTGTAATTGAAACAACGCCTGATCCTGTAACAACTGCTCCGCCTTCCAGCCTTGGCTCCTACACTCCTATTCCGGAGGCCCAGGCGACCTTTACACGTAATAAGTATTTGTTCAGCGGAACAGTGGGTGGTGGCGGAGGTGGAAGTGGTGTATTGATCGGTTCCACTGCCGTATACGCTAATGCAACTCCATTTTCCATGGGCGTAATAAGCGATATTATTCCGATGGATCGCACAGAGATCTGGACATTGCATGGAGCCGACGATCAATATCATCCTTTTCATATACATGATGTACAATTTTATATCCTGGACAGGAGGGATTCTTTAGGCAATCTTATTCCGCTTACCTCCAATGATATTGGCAGGAAAGATGTAGTGTATGTTGGCCCTAAAGAAACCGTGCGTTTCATTACAAAGTTTGATGATTTCTGGGGTGATGTGCCCTATATGTACCATTGTCATATTACCGTGCATGAAGACAAAGGCATGATGAAACAATTTATCGTTAACCGGTCTCTGTATGTAAATAAAGATTATACCGGGGCTATAGAAAACGGTACCCAGGCCTTCCCTTTCAAAACGCTGCGAAGTGCTGTGGCCGCTGCCGGAGAAGGCACTACCATTTATTTTTTGAGTTCGGGCACTCATGAGGAAATCACATCCCCGACATTACTGATACAGAAAAAAATAACCATTAAACTCAGCGGCACATCAGTAATAATGCAGTGATGCTCCTGGTGAAAATTTAAACCATAGTGTATGAATGGTAAAAAAACAATATTTCTTTTAATTTTCGCAATGAGTATAAGTCATTGCTTTGCCCAGGAAAAGAAAATAAATGTATTTGCTTTTGTTGCCGAAGACTGCCCCATCTCGATCTTTATGGCTGCTTCATTGAAGAGCGTGGCAGAGATGCATGACAGTAAAGTGAATTTTTACCTGGTATTTCCCTTTGCAACCAGTACTTCCAAAACCGCTTTAGAGTTCAAATCGAAAAATACACTTTCCAACTTCACCGTGAAAGTGGATAAGAACCAGCGTCTCACTAAAAAACTTGGTGCCACCATTACTCCCGAAGTGGTTATTACGGATGCTGATGAAACTATTTTATACCGTGGCCGGATCAATGATGCCTACCTGCAGCCCGGGAAAAGAAAACATATTTACTCCAGCAATGACCTCGCAGACGCATTGAATAATATCACTAACGGCCGTGAAATAGCGGCGCCGTGGAAGCTTGCCGTCGGTTGTTATATCACACCGGAAAATGAATAATTGTGAACAAGTTCTTTTTTACATTGTTTTTTCTACCCGGTTATTTATACTCATCTGCACAGAGTACCGATTACCATATTGCTATAAAACCAATCCTGGAAATGCATTGTATGCCCTGTCATTCCGGGACCAATATTGGCGCCATGCCGCTGAACAATTATAAAGAAGCCAGGGCCTATGGCCGGATGATACAATACGTAACGGAGAATAAAATTATGCCTCCCTGGAAAGCGGATGATAGTCACGCCAAACTGAAAAATTATAACCGTCTTACGGAGGCTGAGACCAAAGCCATAAAAAAATGGGTTGCCGATGGAATGCCTGCCGGGAAAATGACCGATACAACCGGGGCAACTGGCACTAACCCAACTATCACACAAGTTGAGCCAACCCTGGTACTGGCCATGACAAAGCCTTTCACCGTGAGCGGCAATTTTACAGAAACCGCACAGGTATTTGTACTTCCCACCAACCTGGCAAAGGACGAACTGATTACAGCGATCGAATTTGTACCAGGCAATAAGAAGATCGTAAAATCCTGTACCATCTCTATCGATACAGGACAAACAGGTGTTCGATACGACAACAATGACCATACCTATGGTTACCGGAGTTTAACTGGCCTGGGCTTTATTCCTTACCAATATAACTGGTATCAATGGACAGCAGAGGAAAGACCGGGCTACACAGTACTTCCTGTTGCAAAAAAAATTTCCGCGGGTAGCCGACTGCTACTCCATATTAACTATGCCGCTACTACTACCACACAGGACGACTCTTCGTTTGTAAAATTCCGATTTGCAAAACACGGAGATACGGCGACCTGGGTGAGTTCAGAAGTGCTACTGGATACAACACGAATAACAAATGGTCCTTTTTTGATCAATAAAGGTGAAAAAAGGAAATTTTTTGCAGTTGCCAGGTTGGAAAAAGCAACAGAGATCCATGGCATAATGCCTATGGGACAAAATGCACTCAGCAGTTGGGAAATATATGCGGTAGATAGCACTACCGGTAACCGTTTTGAGCTGTTAAAGATCCCGTATTGGGATGCACACTGGAAGAAAAAATATATCCTGGAAACACCCGTTCATTTATCAGCCGGAAGCAAAATTATGGGGACCGCCTTTTACAATAATTCGGATGGCAACCCCAACCTGATCATCTTACCCCCAAAAAAGATCGGTTATGGTGAAGGGCAGCGTGACGAACTTTTTATCGTGCAATTTGATGTTGTTTATAAAGATCCGGATCACCAATAAAGAAAACCCGCATGAGAAAATATGCTTTTGTAACAATTGTTCTTCTGTTCTTCATCACCCCCGTGATTGCACAAACAACGGTGATCATCCCTGTAGCAGCAGACAATACGATCTATCAAACTCCTTCTGGCAACAGTAATGCACTGGGTCAAAATATTTTTAGCGGCACCAATGGTGGAGGCAGCCCCCGGCGCGGGCTTATAAAATTCGACCCGGGTGCGGCGATCCCGGCAGGTGCCACGATCACAGCCGTTACGTTAACTTTGAACTGCAATAACACCAGGACCATTGCTGATAATGTATCGCTACACACACTGACTTCCGACTGGGGAGAGGGAACTTCTGATGCAGGAGGAACCGGTGATGGCGTTGGTGTTGCGGCTACTACCAACGATGCCACCTGGTTGACACGATTCTTTCCTTCTATCCCCTGGACCACTGCGGGAGGAGATTTCAATTCAACTGCTTCTGCCAGCACTTCCATCAACGCTACAGGGTTTTTTACCTGGAGTACAGCAAGCATGGTGTCGGATGTACAATCCTGGCTCAACAACCCGGCAGCAAATTATGGCTGGATATTACTATGTAATGAATCAACCATCGCAACAGCAAGACGGTTTGCATCCCGGCAAAATACAGTTATGGCTAACCGACCCTCTTTATCTATTACCTATACGGTTACGGTCATGCCGGTCACGCTTACATACTTTAAAGTTCGTCTCAGCAACCCTGGCGTTCTTTTGCAGTGGGAAACTGCAAAAGAAATAAATAACCACTATTTCGAAATACTGCATAGCCGCGATGGCATATTGTATTCCCCGGTTGGGAGGGTGGACAGCTACGGCGCCAGCACAACCAAACAAGTTTACCGGTTCGCCCATAATATCCATATCCCCGGCAATCATTTTTACAAACTGTTACAGTCAGATCTTGATGGCAGGCAAACACACTCAACGATAGAAAAAATTTATATCCCTGAAACTGCGGGTGCAATTAAAGTAATCCCCCAGCCGGTTTTGAATGAGTTTAAGATTTACACAACAATGCATTTGCAAAATGCGGAGTATAAGATATTCAACCAGTTTGGTTCGGTTGTACAATCCGGCATCATTGGAAATAATAATTATAACGCAGTCAGTTTGATCCCCGGTACTTACTATTTATGTGTGTACGAAGATAAAAAATTGGTAAGCCGGGTTACATTTATCAAAATGAACCCCCGGTGATTTACGCATATACCGAAGCCAGCAATCAATCTTATTCCTGGTTTCCCCACTTGCCCAATCCTTCCCTTATTACTACTGGTTCATCACCCGTGCAATCGATCACCGTGGAAGGAACCATACCGCCGATGCCGCCATCAAGCACATAATCCACTTCGTTCATAAAATTCTCGTACATCACTTCCGGGTCCGTATAATCTTCCACCATTTCACCCGGCAGGGAAGCGCTGAGGATCGGCCGTCCCAGTTCCCTGATGATCGCCATAGAAATAGAATTGTCGGGTATTCGCAGACCTATAGTATCTTTTTTACTTTGCATGATACGGGGTACCATTTTGCTGGCCGGTAAGATAAAAGTATAAGGGCCGGGCAAATGCTCTTTCAGTAACCGGTAGATGGGGTTTGACAGGGGCTTGGCAAAATCACTCAGGTGTGAGAGATCGCTGCACACAAAAGAAAGCTGTGCCTTTTTAGGGTCCACTTTTTTGATCCGGCAGATCCGTTCCACTGCTTTTTGCTGGAGGATATCACAACCCAGCCCGTACACTGTATCGGTCGGGTAAATGATGATACCCCCTTTCTGAAGGGCTTCCACTACCTGTTTTACCAGTCGTGGCTGGGGATTCTCTGGATGTATCCTGATCAGCATAATTGGGTCGTTCCCTTTAAAAATACAAGTTTTGACAAATCATTGGCCTATAATCGTCATTTAGCCGGCAATTCGTATTTTCACCAGCGCTTATCTTTGCAAAAACTAAAGAATTGTCATGCAGTTAAAGCCGGTTGCCACCTTTGATACGATTGAGCCAGAGGTGTTTAAACGAGATTTCTACCGTCCCGGTGTACCTGTGGTCATTAAAAACCTGGCGCACGATTGGCCCGCCTTTGAAAAGTGGGACTGGGACTATTTCAATACATTGGTCGGTGACAAAAAAGTACCCCTGTACAATAATGTCAAAAGCGATGCCTATACTCCCATCAACACGGCCGACGATTATAAAACCTTCGGGGAATATATCGAAATGATCAGGCAGGGTCCTGCGGCCTGGCGCATTTTTCTCTTTAATATTTTTGATCATGCGCCGCAACTGATCAAAGACTTTAAATGGCCCGAACACCTGATGAAGGGCTTTATCAAAAAATACCCGATGCTGTTCACGGGTGGAGCCGGTTCGATCACCCATCTTCATTATGATATCGATCTCTCGCATATTCTCCACACACAATTTGGTGGAAGAAAGCGGGTGCTGATGTTCCCGTATAAAGAACAGCATAAATTATACCGTAAGCCGTTTGAGGTGTTAAGTCTTGCCGATTTTTCTAAATACTACGAACAGAACGGCACACCGGATTATGAAAAATTCCCGGCATTGAAACTCGCCGAAGGATTTGATTTTATCCTTGAGCCAGGTGACACCTTGTTCATGCCCGCCGGTTACTGGCATCATATGGAATACCTGGAAAGCGGTTTTGCCATGAGTCTCCGTGCCATGCAGCCTTCTTTAGCAGGAAAAGTAAAAGGGATGTGGAGCCTGCTCGGGATGCGTAATATTGATACGCTGATGAAGAAGACCTTCCCCAAGAAATGGTATAAGATGAAAGAAAAGAAAGTGTATCAGAATGCGGCGAGGGCGCTTGCGGGAAGTGTTTAACTATTTGCAAAAAGAAATTTTACTTCAAACTCTTTTTCCAAGAAATCAATCGTAGCCGGTTGGTTCAAAATTGATGCTCTTATCAAAGGGTTTGCAAAAAGCGCAGGACGCTGTGTTCTCCATTTAGGATAAATCTGTTGAGCAATAAATTCCCTTTTTAATGGGAAATCAATGTCATTTGGCGCTTTTTTGATCCATTTTACGCCGACCACCCATTCCCTCTTTTCATTTTCAGCATTCTCAAATAGCTTAGGTTTTATATATCCCATCCTGGCAGTCAAATCTTGCCCATTAATTTTAAACCCGTTAATAGGAACAGCTTCTTTTTCGATAATTCCGATGGCAACATAACCATTGATTTTTGGAAAATTCTGTAACGCTTCTTTGCTCAAATATGCAGCGACAATATCGTTTTTAACAAATTGCCTTACCTGATGATTTGATTGTTCATTCTGGCCAGCTGTTATCATCCCGTATTTGAAGCACGATTCCCAAGTTCTTCGATACTCTGGTGGCATTACTCCAGGATTTGTAAAACATAAATCCCGAGTTACATTAATTTCTAGCTTTTCTGCGTTCATTCTTAGTCAGTAGTTAGTCATTCTTTTCAGTGAACAACATAGCCTATTTCCCCTTCAACTCATCAATCGTCTTCCGCATCCAGTAATCAGTGACAGAGTAATAGCTAACGGTGTGAAAAGCCACTTTCCCCTCCTTATCTACTATCACCTGCGTAGGGTAACCTTGTATATCATAGGAATCGGCTATTTTGCCGCCGTCGGGTATGACGGTATATTTAAATTCAAACTCTTTTAGATAAGGCACCAGTTGTTCTTTTGGATCCAGTGCCACCGCCAGGAAAACCACATTGGGGTCGGATTTATAAGCATCCACTATTTTATTCAGGTAAGGACGTTCGGCTTTGCAGGGCGGGCATTTAATAAACCAAAAATTGACCACCAATACTTTGCCTTTAAGTTCTTTCGTATCCACCAGGTTGCCATCCATATCGTATCCTTTGAATGCATCAAACTTTTTCCCGGTCTTGAACGCAGTCGTCTCGGCAGGTTTGGGAGCAGCCATGGCCCGTTTCAATTGTTCTTCTTTACTGATGCCCGACAATAAAAATCCTTTACTCGCATCCCGGGAATTGGCCGGTATGATCTCGTACTCTCCACCCATCATCGTAAGCATGGCCTCGTTGTAGTTATATTGTTTTCCTGTTGAATCTTTAAATACACTTGTCTTTAGCACGTTGTATTGCTGACCGTTATAGGTAAACGAATACTGGCTATGTACACTAGCAGCAGACAAAATTAAAAAAGCCGTGAAAAGCAAATACTTCATATGGGGATTTAATAATGTTAAATTAGTAAATATTATTTTTTAACCCTTTCATAAATAATAATGCCTCCACGAGTTGAAGGCACTAATATCTACTAAGCTTGTCGAAGTTTATTTTTTAGTTGTTATCTCAAACAATCGTCCAAACTTCATTCCCCCGCAGCAATTTATCCAGGTCGGCCGGTTTTCTTGATTTCGCCTCTTCGATCTGTGCCGCCATTACATCTTCATAGCAATACCGGTCGGTTTGATAGAACACGCCAAAGGGCCTTGGCAGGTGTCCTTCAATTTTGGGGTCGTCAAAAATACGGGTCAGTATCTGCGCTTTATAAATATCCTGCTCATCATGTATCCAGAGATCGTCAGCGCTGTGGCCTGCGGCAAGATCCACGATCACAGGTTTAAATCCATCCAGTTTTATTCCCTTATCGCTATTGGCACCAAAGATCAATGGCTTACCCTGTTCCAGGAATAATGTTTCCGTGGGCTTGCTTCCTTTTTCGGTAAATATTTCAAAAGCTCCATCATTAAAGATGTTGCAGTTCTGGTATATCTCGAGGAACGAAGCTCCTTTATGTTGATTGGTCCGTATCAACATGGCTTGCAAATGTTTTGGATCACGGTCCATGGTGCGGGCGACAAAAGTAGCATCGGCTCCCAATGCCAGCGCCAGGGGATTGAAGGGATGATCGATACTTCCCATCGGCGTACTCTTCGTCACTTTCTTCTCTTCCGATGTAGGAGAATATTGTCCTTTGGTCAATCCATATATCTGGTTATTGAACAATAAAATATTCACATCAAAATTCCTGCGCAACAGGTGGATGGTATGATTACCCCCGATACTCAACCCGTCCCCATCACCTGTCACGATCCAAACACTCAGTTCCGGTCTTGATGCTTTCAATCCGGAGGCCACCGCGGTCGCTCTTCCATGGATCGAATGCATGCCATAGGTATTCATATAATAGGGGAAGCGGCTGCTGCAACCGATACCGGAGATGATCACGATATTTTCACGGGCGATACCGAGCGTCGGCATTACTTTTTGCACCTGGGCCAGGATCGAATAATCGCCGCAACCGGGACACCATCTCACTTCCTGGTCGGTGGCAAAATCTTTGGCGGTCAGTACAGGAGCTGTTGTTGTTTCACTCATAATAAAGGGTTCGGTACAAATTTACAATTATGCCGTGAAAACCTCACCCTCTATCTCCCTCTCCACCCGGAGAGGGAGAATTCAGTCGATCAGCGGCTCAGTCAACAAAACCTCACCCTCTGTGAGCTACGCTCGCAACCTTCGTTCCTCGGTTGTCTCTCCGGGAGGAGAGGGAAGACTCTGTGTATCAGTGGCTCAGTTTTCCACGGCGGCGGTTTTACCCTTATTCTTCTTAGCCGTGCTGATGCTTTTCCCGATAATGGCAATCAGGTGCTCGGTTTCTCCGTAAACAGCTTCCAGTTTTGCTGCCGGTTTGATCATTTCCTTTTTGCGGATGATCTTCAACGCTACGCGGCATCCTTTCAACTCCTGGAGGATCGCTGCCATTTTTTGAATAAAGTCATTTCTTGACCCGGAATTTTGTGCTTCTCCATAATGGAGCATGGGAGAAAAACTTGATTTGATCAGTTGTTGCCCCAAATAATTGCCCGCACCGGTGTCAGGTAAGGCATCGGCAATACCGAGTATGCTACTGGCAAAATCAACAAAGCGATCTTCGAGTTCATACTTTTTCTGTTCCATATTTTAAATTTTTAGAACACTAAAGTATAATCCGGTAGCAATGCAGCCATGGGAAATGGAACAGGGATTACTGTTTCTTTTCCCTTTAACGTACCGTGAATTCAACATAGATTGATGGTTATTTTCCCATCAGCTTCGTATAGCCGTATAATTGTTTCACTGATTCTCCCTCTCCTGAAGGAGAGGGAGGCAGAAGGTGAGGTCTGCGGAATCATTGAATCATGGCATTATTGATTCATTGATTTTCCCTCCGTCATTGCGGGCAACGCGAAGCAAGGTGGAGGGGGAAGCAAAGGGTGAGGTCTTCATTACCTCAAATGTAGAAAACCGACCCGTTCGTCATTTACCATAACCGGAAAGCCATTTGAATTCGTATTTTCAGTTCACAAACTCGCCGCATGAGAAAACAATCGGCAGCTAAGGCAACACCGGAGCGGGAATCCCCGATTAATTATGTACAAAATATCAGGACGCCCTATATCATTTTCCATGGCGATAATGACCGGCGAACCGGTTTTGTACAAAGCGAGATGCTGTACCATAGCCTGAAAGTACTTGGCCGGCCGGTTGAATACCTGCGGCACCCGGGCGGTACCCATGAGCTCACAAGAAGCGGTAATAACCGCCAGCGGATCGACCAAATGCTAAGGACTTATGAATTTTTTGAACGGTGGATCAGGTAGTTAGAGTACCGATGCCACTTTATTGAATCACCTATCGTCTGAATTATATGCATAAAAAGAAAATGTTGGTCATCACGGCATTGGTGGCATTTATAGCCCTAAGTATTGCCGCGGTAAGAGCTCCTTTTCAAAAAGAGAGGAACCTTAAAATACTGCCTAAAGACATAAGTGATGCAAAGCTGGACAGCATTATGCAGAGCTATAATATAGCGCTGGGCGTGAAGTGTAATTTTTGCCATGTGCCAATGAAGAATATCACAGACAGCCTTGACTATGCATCCGATGCCGACCCGATGAAAGAAGAAGGAAGAAAAATGATGCGGATGACCATTGATATCAACAAGACGAATTTCTATTTTGATAAAAACCAACGTCCGGAATACCTGCATACGGTAACCTGTAAGACCTGTCATCGCGGAGAGGCTTTCCCGCCGGAAGATTAATCATCATCTTTTTTACAGGCCTTCAACCAGTCTTTAATTCCTTCCACGATCTGTATGGCTACTGCCTTGTGAAATTCGGGGTCCAGGATCAACTGTTCGTCTTCCTTATTACTGAGAAAAGCTACTTCCACCAGGCAATTGGGATAATCGGTAGGCCCGCTTAAAGCAAAATTAAAACTCCCTATATTTCCAAAATCCCTCAATCCTATTTTCAGCATGCTTTGCTGGATATAGTGTGTCAGGGGACGAAAACCAATATAGCGGTAATAAGTACTCACGCCTCCAATACTGTCCCGTACCGATGAATTGAGATGGATACTGATCAGGAAATCGGGATCTTCTTTCTTTAGCATCTCTGTTCTTTCTATCATACCGATTGCAGTATCCTTTGTCCTTGTCATGAATACGCTTGCTCCCTTGTCAAGCAATTCCTTTTCCAGCTGTTGTGCAATAAGAAGAGTATATTTTTTTTCCAATATCCCTGTCTTTACCCCCGATGCGCCATTGTTATCTCCGCCATGACCTGCATCCACTGCAACCCTTATATTCCCGAGACTGAGTTCTTCCGGTTGCCTTTTTACTTTAATGGTCAGTCTTTTTTCCCGGTAATAGATGCTGTATCCCCAATGCTGTTCGTGTTTCAGTTCGATTGTGATCCGGAATAGATCATCTTCGATCTGTTCATGATACACATTTTTTATCTCCTTGGCGGAGGAGCGTTGTGTGATCCAGTTGGTATTGCTGGTAGCACCGAATACATCGATCACGATCTTTGAAGGATTGATCTGCTGAATACTCCGGTAAGGAAGCTTCTCATCCAGGTTCACCATTAAGTAATCATATTTGTCATCACCACTTACGATCCAGCTATTGGTGAGGTAGTAAGGTTGATGTTTGATCGTGCTATCCTTCTTAAAATTTGATTTGGGCAAATACCCGATGTGGTTCTTTGATAACTGTACTTTATAATTGGCAATCGTGCTGTCAATGATCTTCATCACGATACTGGTATCCAGGTATCCCATTTTGGCGCCCCCCAACCTGTCGGTACCCATTCCGTACTCGAGATAAGGCAACGCCCCAGTGGTACGTCCAACCAGTGCCGGACTTTGGGGAATGGGTTGTGAAAATCCGGTCAAACTGAAAAAAAGACACCCGGTCAGAAGAAATCGTAACATAACAGAAAGATAGCATAAAAACCCTCATTGCCTGTTTCCGTAATAATACTAATGCATATCACATTTTTACTGAATTTTAGTATAAACTCCTATTTTTAAGCACTATGTGAACCCGTATCCCGTTAGTAAAGCAGGCGGCTTCGTCACCAGTAGTTGTCGCACGAATCTTATCCTTGAAAAACCAATAGAGTATGACCTGGAATTCCGTCATGGGCGTTGTCTCATCAATTGCCCTCTTTCTACCCATATTTTTTATCCTCGTTTTCCGGCTGGGTAGTTACAAGACTTTTCCCGCCCTCCTTCTGTATTATATCATCGTTTTCAGTTATAACCTGCTGACCGAAGGTTATATCAAAGCGGATGCCGATACGATCCGTTACTGGAACCTTTTTAATAACCTGCTGGATGCACCCCTGATGCTCTTATTCCTGACTTACTTCAGTACCTCGGCTAGGTTTACAAAAAGGATGAGACTGGGGATCGTATTGCTGCTCGCTTTTGAATGTGTGGTGATAGTGCTCAAAGGATTCACTACGGAGGCCATCACCATTATTCTTGGGCCAGCTCTTTTAACGGTCATGTTTTTTTGCATTTTCTTTTTTATCCGACAGACCAAGATCACGATTATGCACAGTAAGGCGACAGGCAAAGCCATTATTGCGGCCTCGCTTCTTTTTGCGTATGGCTGCTATACCATCATTTACCTGATGTACTATGTTTTCAAGACCCCTTATGTCGCGGATACTTTCCTTGTGTACTTCCTGGTAGCTACTTTTTCTTCTTTGCTATTGTGTACGGGGATCATTATCGAACGGAAAAGAGTACAGAAACTAAATGAACTCAAACAGACCCGGAAAGAGCTATTGGATATCTACAAAGAACAAAAGGCCGTTCCTTTCAGAACAGCCGTGTTAGATTTTGACAAAGATCCCTGGAACTAAAAACAATATTTCCCTTCCCCGATCATTTTATCAGCAATTCGTCGTCTTGCATCTTTGCTGTTGAAGGGTTCTGCTTTTGTAAATCTTTTTAATCCCATCAGTATCATCCGTTGCTCATCGCCGCCTTCGGCCGCAAACCCGTTAATAGCATCCTTTCCTGATTTATTTACTTTGTCGGCAGCGTCATACAAATAGGTTCTCATGATATCCAGGTGAAGCTGGCTGGCCGCCGTTCCTCTTTGTTCCACTATCTTCATCACCCGCATCAATACGCTTTCGGCATTGAAGGTTTCGATAGCCATATCCGAGATATTCATCAGCACTTCCTGCTCGCCTTCTATTTTCATCATAAGTTTTTGTACCGCAGCCCCGGACACCATCAGTATCGCTTTCTTAAGATTGGCGACCAGTTTTCTTTCCTTTGCAAACGGCGTTTCATCGTTGGCACCAAAATCGGGAATACTCATCAATTCTTTTTGTACGGCCATTGCAGGACCCATCAGGTCCATTCTTCCACCCATCGCTCTTTTCAGCGTCATGTCCAGTATAAGCAGGCGGTTGATCTCGTTGGTCCCTTCATAAATCCTGTTGATCCGGCTATCGCGGTAAGCCCTGGAAATATTATACTCGGCACTGAAACCGTTGCCACCATGGACCTGTACGCCTTCATCCACTACAAAATCCAGCACTTCACTACCATATACTTTGAGTATCGCACATTCGATCGCAAATTCCTCGGCACCGCCCAGCAACGCTTCATTCTCCGGTTTTCCGGAAGCCAGTAACTCACTCTCTTTCTCATCTACCCACTTCGCTGTTCTGTACAGGGCCGATTCTCCCACGAAAACTCTGATGGCCATCTCTGCCAGCTTGTGTTTGATCGCCCCAAAATTGGAGATTGGTTGTTTGAACTGTTCCCTGGTGCGGGCATATTCCACCGTTCCGCTCAGTGATTTCCGGGCACCCCCGAGAGCTGCTGCACATAATTTGAGGCGGCCGATATTCAAAATATTGAATGCGATCTTATGCCCTTTTCCTACCTCCCCTAAAAGATTCTCCACCGGCACTTTGCAGTCCTGGAAATATAATTGAACCGTTGATGATCCTTTAATACCCATTTTATGTTCTTCCGGGCCCTGGGTAAATCCTTCGGTTCCTCTTTCAATTATAAAAGCAGAGAATTTATCTCCATCCACTTTGGCAAATACGGTATACACCTGTGCAAAACCTCCATTGGTGATCCAGCATTTCTGGCCATTCAGTATATAATATTTTCCGTCATCGCTCAGTTTTGCTGTACTCTTTGCACCAAGGGCATCGCTACCGCTATTGGGTTCTGTCAATCCATAAGCCCCGGCCCATTCACCACTGATCAGCTTCGGAATATATTTTTCTTTTTGCGCACCCGTTCCAAAATACAGGATGGGCAATGTACCGATACCGGTATGTGCTGCCACAGCGACAGAAAAAGAGTGACCTGCACCCAGGTATTCGTTCACGATCGTAGACGTTACAAAATCTTTCCCCAGCCCGCCATACTGTTCAGGAAAAGATGTGGAGAGCAATCCCTGCTCACCCGCTTTGGCCACCAACGATTTCATCAGTCCCGGTTCCAGCTCGTCGATACGGTCAAGATTCGGGTATACTTCTGCATCCAGGAACTGGTTACACATTTCCCGGAT
This sequence comes from Chitinophagaceae bacterium, assembly GCA_031406595.1. Classification (GTDB taxonomy): domain Bacteria; phylum Bacteroidota; class Bacteroidia; order Chitinophagales; family Chitinophagaceae; genus JJ008. The sequence goes on along the minus strand of JANOHQ010000331.1, from coordinate 11,237 downwards.
CATTATCTGCTCCTCATTGAACTCTTCGGGGATAAAGGTTTCAAATGGTGAAGCTTCTTTCACCAGCCATTCGCCACCTTTTAATACGGTTGTTGTTGCTGCTACGGTACTCATTGTATGAAGGTTTATACTTTAAATATTTTTGACCTCACCCTCTGCCTCCCTCTCCTTTAGAGAGGGAGAATTCATTGCGGCAATAATTCAATGTCCAATGAGTCTTCTCACCCTCTGCCTCCCTCTCCTTGAGGAGAGGGAGAATCAATGACTCTTTGTATCAGTGACCCATTCTCTTTTCCTCTTTCCTCTCTTTCTAGATTCTTAGCTTTTATTTCAAATTATCATACACCAACTGCAACACTTCCTTACACACGTCGATCCTGTCAGGAGGCACACCGATCAAAGCGTCATTTAATGTTTCATCTGCAATCGCCATCGTTTCTTCCTGTAATTTTTGCGCCTGCTTTGTCAGGTATATTAAATTGATGCGCCGGTCATTTTCAGAAGCCACTCTTTTTACCAGGTTCAGTTTTTCCAGGTTATCTACCAGCCGTGTAATGCTCGGCTTATCCCTGAATGTGGCATTGCACAATTCCTGCTGGCTGATCCCTTCCTTTTTCCACAAATGATACAATACACTCCACTGCTCGATCGTGATATTCAACCCTGCCGTATTGAACTTCTTTTGCAGGCGGCGTGCAATAGCAGTGGAAGCCTTACCCGTGATAAAGCTATATAGTTCCCCTCTTTTAAATTGGTTGTTTGGCATATAGTTGTTTGTGCAACTATCCAAAATTAATATTATATTTGGAACGGCCAACTTAATTTTCTGTAAATCTTTGTTTCTTTTTGATCCATGGAAAATAGCCTGCTCCGGTATAAAAATTCCGATATCGCCTGGTATCGCTTTGGCTCCGGACCCCAAACGGTGGTCTGTTTTCATGGCTATGGAGAAGACGCCACCGGCTTCAGTTTCCTGGCGAAATATTCCGGAGATCAACACAGTTTTATCTCTATTGATCTTCCTTTTCATGGCAAAACAATCTGGCGGGACGGACTTTCCTTCGAGGAGGAGGATCTCCGGAAGATTGTTGAACAGATTATTCCGCCTGATCAGCCTTTCTTTTTAATGGGATTTAGTCTTGGCGGCCGCATGGCTCTTAGCCTTTACCAATTGGTGCCTGCAAAAGTGGAGCGACTGATCCTGCTTGCCCCCGATGGACTGAAAGTAAATCGCTGGTACTGGTTGGCTACGCAGACATGGCTGGGTAACCGGTTCTTTGCTTTCACCATGAAGAGACCGGGCTGGTTCTTTTTCCAACTGAAGATCCTCAACAAACTAAAGCTGGTGAACTCCAGTATTTTCAAGTTCGTCAACTATTATATCGGCGACGACGAAGTGAGACAATTGCTCTATACCCGCTGGACAACACTGAAAAAGATCAAACCCGCATTGAGCAGGATCAAAATGCATATCCTGGAAAACAAAACAAAGACCCGGTTGCTTTACGGGAAACATGACCGTATCATTCTTTCCTCTGTAGGTGAAAAATTTATAAAAAGCATTGAAGACCACTCAAAGCTTACCGTTATTGCCTCTGGCCACCAGGTGCTGCATGAAAAACATGCTAAAGAGATCATCCCGGCATTGCTGCACTGAACGCAATGATTAGTTTTGCCCAACTGTATGATTCTGCTATACATTATTATACCGCTATTTATCGTATACAGCCTGCTTCTTCTTTATTACTGGCAGGCCTGGAGATCGATACCGGACTATGTCCCGGCCATATCCGTTCCGGCAACAAAGATCAGTGTCATCATTCCTGCCCGGGATGAAGAAAAAAATATCGGTCGCCTGTTAAATGCGTTGCTGGAGCAGGACTACCCCGCTTCACAGGTTGAAGTAATTGTAGTGGACGATCATTCCACCGACAGTACCGCCGCAATCGTACAGCAATACGCAAGAGTCAAACTCATCTCTTTAAAAGAGGATGGTATTAACTCCTATAAAAAGAAAGCGATCGAAAACGGCATCGCTGCCGCTACCGGCGACCTGATCGTAACGACCGATGCCGATTGTTTACCGCCGCCCCAATGGTTACGCCTGATAGCCACATTCAAAGAAGAAAAAGGATCGGTATTTATCGCGGCTCCTGTGGTCATTGATTGTAATAATTCATTGCTGCAAACCTTCCAGTCGATGGACTTTATGGTATTACAGGGCATTACCGGCGCTGCTGTTCACAAAGGACAACTATCAATGTGTAATGGTGCCAACCTGGCTTATGAACGAAAAGCATTTGATGCGGTCAATGGTTTTGCTGGCGTAGATCATATCGCTTCTGGAGATGATATGTTGCTGATGCATAAGATCGCAAAAAAATATCCCGGCAATACACATTATCTCCTGTCCAAAGAAGCGGTCGTTTCCACCCAGCCCATGAAGACATGGAAGGTTTTTTTTAACCAGCGTATCCGTTGGGCCAGCAAAGCAAGAGAATATTCCGATAAAAGAATAGTGGCCGTGCTGGTGCTTGTTTACCTGTTTAATCTTTCTTTCCTGGCATTGCTAACTGCCGGCTTTTTTAATTCTCAATACTGGCTATTGCTGGCGGTCTTATGGGTAGCCAAAACATTGGTTGAGTTCCCTTTTTTTATATCGATTTCACGCTTCTTTGATAAACAATGGGCCATCAGACTTTTTCCTTTTTTTCAGCCCCTGCATATCGTGTACACCATCATCTCAGGACTGTTTGGGCAATTTGGTAAATACGAATGGAAGGGACGTAGGGTTAGCTAAGAGCTTCAAGGAGAAAAAGGAGTTGAAAGAGATAACCCTATAAAGTAAAAAACTTTAATCCTAGAGAAAAGTCTTGGCAGCTTAGGAAATCTCTCCTTTACTCTTTTTCCTCTTTCAAACTCTTAGCCAATTTCTTGCGAGGCGAAGCCGAGCCAATCTCTTTGTAACGCTTATCTTATCTTTCCACCATGAACCAGCAATCCTTCCAGGCAGCAGCATGGCGGCGGCTTAAAAAGAATAAAGGCGCCGTGGCGGGATTGATCGTCATTATGATCGCAGTGCTGGTAGCGATCTTCGCTTATTTTATTTCCCCGGACTCTTCCCCAAATGCCAACCGGATCATCCTGGAGATCGGTGGCGAAAACCCGGGTTTCAAACAAAGTTTTATCAAAGTAAAAAAGGATAAGGACGTAAAGGCTACCGGCCTTGTAAAGCGATTGATATCCGGGAAAGAAGATGCTTATTATTATATCCCCATCAGCAGTTATGAACAAACAGGCGACAGTATCATCGTTCAGAAATTTATCGACGAGGGATTGAATGAGCGACAGGCATATTCCGTACAACAGGCAGCACCGACACCGGTGATCACCAAAAAATTCGGACTCGGTACCGATAAATATGGGCGGGATATCCTTGCCCGCATCATCGTGGGAACAAGGGTAAGCCTGAGCGTGGGCCTGATCACGGTCATCATTTCCCTGAGTATCGGCCTGGTACTGGGTTCACTGGCCGGGTATTTCCGTGGCCGTACCGATGACATCATCATGTGGTTCATCAATGTGATCTGGAGCATCCCCACTTTATTATTGGTATTTGCCATAACGCTGGCGCTGGGAAAAGGTTTCTGGCAGGTATTCATTGCTGTGGGTCTGACCATGTGGGTGAATGTAGCCAGGTTGGTAAGAGGGCAGGTATTGGGAGTGAGGGAACTCGAATATGTGGAAGCTACCCGGGCACTGGGGTTTTCCAATTTCAGGATCATCGTCCGGCATATCTGGCCCAATATCATGGGACCGGTGATCGTGATCGCTGCCAGTAATTTCGCTTCTGCCATTGTTATTGAAGCCGGTTTGAGTTTTTTGGGGATCGGCGTACAGCCACCGCAACCAAGCTGGGGGTTAATGATCAAAGAGAACTATAATTTTATCATCACGCAGAATCCCATGCTGGCACTGGCCCCGGGCTTTGCGATCATGCTCCTGGTACTCGCTTTTAATTTGTTAGGAAATGGTCTAAGAGATGCGTTGAATGTGCGGGGAAAGATTTAGCCCAACCGGACTCTGGCCTCCTCTCCTCTGCCTCCTCTCCCCCAAAAGGGGAAAGGAGCATTCAAAGGGACTACAGGGCAAAGTCAGGGCCTCCTAAGTTCTTTGCTTTTCTCACAGATTCCCGGGTATTTATATCAACAACGATCAACGCCGATAAGCATAAAAAGAAAAGACTGCCGATCTTATCGGTTTCGACCAGGTCGCTGAAAAAATTCAGTGCCGCGATCATCGTGATCATTACACCGCATACAGCTGCCACCGTTTTATTAAAAGGATCGGTTGCCCGGTGATATACCTGCTGTGCGTAATAAAACATCGCTCCCAGCAGGACCAGTACAAAAATCAAACCCGGTATTCCTTGTTCGATCGCAGCGAGTAAATAATAATTATGCACAGTGGATTGTTCGGGATTATCACTGACCCATGTTTTATATGCCGGGATGGTATACCCCTTATAATGTTCATAAAAAGTATTGGGGCCGTAGCCGGTAAGCCAGTTATCTTTTATCATTCTCACACCTGCTATCCAGCGATAAAAGCGTTCGGCTGTGGAAAGATCCTTTAGCTGGTAAGTGGATACCAGGTGCTTATTGAAATTACTGTGAAAGATCGTGGTGTTCTGATCCGAAGCGAACTGGAGGTAGCGGTCATTTGTTTTTATCCAGCCAACCAGCCCGATGACCAGGACAATGGAGAAGAGGTAGACGTATACAAGCAATCTTTTTCGCATCAGCCACCAAGCAACAAGCCCAATGATCAGTGCCAGCCAGGCTCCTCGGGCATAAGAGAAGAACAACGCTACCAACACAACCGCGATCGCCATTCCCAGCCAATTTTTTGCGATCCTTTTATCTGCCCGGACAAAAAATCCAAGCAGTACCGGCAGTATACAAACCAGCATCGAAGAATAGTTCACATGGTTACGAAAAAAAGGAAAAGCAGCATCGTTAATGGAACCAAAGCTGAAGCCAGCACTTGCATGGCGGAATAAAATAATCAGCGTTACCAGCAGCATAGAGGCTGCCAGCACCGAGGCGGCGATCAGCAATGATCTTTTCTGTTTGAACAAGATCAGCGGCGCCAGCACAAATGCACCGAGGTACCATGTCTTGGCCAGTATGTATTTGACAGAAAGGGCCCGGTTTGTAGAAAAGATCACCGCTACCAGTGTCCAGCAAAGCATGGCTCCCAAAACGATCAGCAAAGGATGGCGTATCATTTTCGCAGGCAGTACCGCAGGTAAATAGATCCAGTATGCAAAAAAAATAACAGATACCAGCAGCATCAGCAATTCATCAGGGATATCGGTACCCAGGCCGGAGGAGAAATTATATTCAAAAGAAAAAGGGATCGTCATTAACAACAGGAAAAAAATGGCATTCCTGTATTGCCAGCCCGCATAAAATAAAAGTAGGGCAAAAGGTATTACTGCCAATAAGTAATTCCCGGTGAAAGCAGCGGCTGAGATGGCTATGAGAAATAACCCGTAAAACAAGATCGTCAATCCTTTTTCTTTATGGATTGAGCCTGTCAAGACCTTTCATTTTTTCTCCGGTGCAGTACCAGTACCAGCAAGAGGGAGAAAAGAAAACTTAATACCAGTGTGCCGATCATGATGTACATGCGTTTGGGTTTGTCGGGTTTTTCCGCTACCCGGGCTCTTTCCACTACGATCAGTGAAGGGGGTTTGCTATCGATCACTAGTTGGTATTCACCGATCAGTTTCTCATATTGTTTGATCTGCTCATAGAACGCGGGCGATCTTTCCGGCGATTCAAACGAACTGTCTGCCTGGCGCTGCAATTTCTCCTTCGCTTTTACGAGACCATTCAGGGCTGCTTCATTCCCTGCATTCCGCAGATCTCCGTGTATGGCTTGCAGTTTTTCCAGGATTGCGTTGGCCAGTTGCGGCGCAAGGTTCTTATCGGTATCCCACACTTTTACTTTTAATTCCCCATACCCGCTTTTCATTACTTTGGTATTGGCTTTTAATTCTTTGCCCGCTTTTGCTCTTGCCGAACTGTTCTTAGTGATCTTATAATGATCAAAAAGATTGAATTCATCGGCAGTAGCCAGGTAAACAGTATCCAACCCGGCAGTTCCAACGATCCGGTCGAGATCATCGGAGGAACCCAATGTTGAATAAAGCGCCTGGATATTCTCATTAAAAACCGCAGACCGGTCCGCTGCAAAAGAGCTGGCGGGTACGGCTGTAGTAACAGAGAGATACTGCCGGGGTTTTAAAAAAGTGATAACCCCTACTGCCAGTACCGACAGGATCATCACCCCAGTTATCTGTTTCCACCACTGTTTTATTAATTCGGCGAGATCGGGCATTGATAATTATTTAGGTTGAGTTTGCTTAAAAAAATGATTCCAGTGTTTACCATTCAAAAGACCCGTGAAGATCGCCAGCAATAGTATAAGTGATCCTGCTCCTGATACCAGCAACCATTCGTTGATCCCGGCACGCAGACCTCCATAGAAAGCGGCTGCGGCAATGGCTGCTATAAAAATATACATTAACAGGGAGCGGGCATGAATATCTGTCTTGCATTTTTTATGGGCAAAGAGCATTGTGGCGATCCCACAGGCTCCCTGGCTTACGAGGGCAGCAATACAGGCTCCCCGGGCACCCATTTTGGGGATAAGCAAGAGGTTCAGAATGATATTAATAACGAGGGAAAACAAAACGATGCGGCAGAAGACAACAATATGACCGGTCGCCGTCAATGCCGTTCCGTAGACCTGCACCAATGAATAGCCGGCCAGGGCAGGTAAGCATAGTTGAATAATTATGATGGCCGCTTCGTCATTGTTGTGGTACAAACTATTTTGGATCCAGGGGGCCATAAAGATCCCGGTCAACGCTGTAAAAACAGCGAAGAGCAGCAGAAGATGCCGGCCATCCAATATCACATCACGGCTGTCATTACTCAGGCTATGCTGGCGGGCTATAAAAGGCAACAGGAATGAGGCAAATAAGTATCCGATCATATTGGCGGCATCCAATAACCGGTAAGCGCCTGCGTAGAGACCAGCTTCATGCGCCCCGTTTGTATGTAACCGTTCCAGCAAAAAACCATCCAGCCGGTAATGTGCCGACATCAACAGCACAATGATACCGAATGGCAGTACTGCCTTGAACGTACCCAAATCAATAAACCCTTTGTTGATCCGGAATAGAGTTGTTCCTTTTGTCAAAAGGATCGTTCCTGCACAAACAACAGCAAAGCCAGTAGCGATCAACTGCACGAGTAAAAATTTATCAATACTGATATCTCCAAAACGGGCTGGCCAATACAGGAAACTTCCACAAAGCAGGATCATCATTAATTTATCCAGCACGGAAAGCCATGCATCGGTACGGAACCATTGCTGTGCCGTGATGATGCTTCGGAGAAAAAGGAACAAGGAGGTTAAGACCTGTATCCCCGTTACTTTCCATAGAATATCCCAATGACGGATGCCGGAGAGCCAGGCAATAAGACAAATGGCAGCAACATAGATAAGAATAAAAAATAACCGCGTCACCAGGAAATCGCCGATACGGTTCCTGAGGGAGTCTTCCGCCGCTAACTGCCTGTTAAAAAAAGCTGTTAACCCCCAATCCAGTAAAAAACTGAATACAACCGAAAAACTGAGCAATGAAAAGTAAACACCATACGCCGCCGGGCCTACATGATTCTGCACCTGCCGGTCTATCAAAAAGATCCACACGGGTTTAATGATGAGATTGAGTACCACCAGTAAACGGAGGGAAGAGTAAAATTTAGATTGCTGGTTCATTGATTGAGATTTTGTTGCTTCCTCTGGCCTCCTCGCCCCCGAAAGGAGAAAGGAGAATTCAACGAGACAACCTCACCCTCTACCTCCCTCTCCTTTTGGAGAGGGAGGATTCAGAGATGCAATGAGGCAAAGCCTAAATACCGGCCTCCTCTTGTTTCGCGTTGCTCGCAATGACGGCCTACATCACTTTTACATTCCGGTTCAGGCTTTCATCCAGCGAAATAAAGGTCTCCGTTCTTTCGATCCCTTTTATTTTTTGTAACTGGTCGTGCAATACAAACCGCAGTTGGGTGATATCCTTGCAAACGATCTCGGCGAACATGCTGTAATTGCCGGTTGTATAATTCAGCCGGACGATCTCGGGTATTTTTTGCAGGTCTTTGGCAACGGCATCGTAGAGGGAGCTTTCTTTAAGATAAATGCCGATAAAGGCAATTACATCGTAGCCGAGTTGTTTCAGATCTGCTTTTAACCTGGTACCTTTAACGACCCCGGCTTCCTGTAGTTTTTTTATGCGGACATGGATGGTGCCGCCGGAGACAAAGAGTTTTTTTCCAAGATCGGCATAGGAGATCTCAGCATTTTCCATCATGTTGTGGATGATCTGGAGGTCGAGTTTATCAAGATTCAATTTAGCAGCCATTTTGTGTAGTGTTTTTAGAATTTATTCATAATAATAGTCAAAGTATTGAATAATTTCTATAATTTAAAAATATTTATTAGAAAATTTGGAATGAATAGGGCATCCGGCCTATATTTGTTCTATCAAGTTCTTATAGTGATTGAATGATGGGATGAATACTTAATCATAAAAATCACATAAATCATAGTGTGGGGTGATGAAATCGCGTAAGCATGGCAGACATGCCCCCTTGTCTCGGGGGTGAGGATCATAGGATAAACGTAGTATAGAGCCGTTCAGGCAGCAATGTTTGAACGACCAGGGTCGACCACTGAACTTTGTGCTACAGCTAACTACCTCGTGAAGGTTCGAACCCTTCCCCTACAGCAGAAACACTCTCAAACAAATTCAAATGCCCGTCAAACTCAATGTTGACGGGCATTTGCGTTTTTACTCCTCTCAAATTCTTTCAAAAATGCCTCTTTGGTAGGGTACTAATTCGGGTACCTTTTATGAATTAGCCGTCCGGGTATCCGAATGGCAGTTAATAAATTGACTTTCAAGTCTGTATATCAATTGAACATCTTGCCTTGCGTGACCCGGAAATCTAATTTTATCACTTTAAGAGGAGTATAAAATGAACACCGCACTTTCAACTCTCTCGCACAGTGAGTGCGTGTGCAAAATATAAGGCTGGCGCCCGCCATCCAATCTACTTACGAGTAACGATTAACGGGGTGGCTGGGAAGTATCGACAAGATAAGCTCAGCATTGTAGGTTTCTGGTTCATTCCAATTCAAATTTGAGCTTCATTTTCAATTATTATGGGCTGTAATCAAAATAAAGCTCATTTTCGGTATGCTTGTAGCCCAAATTAGTGTATATTTGAGCCATATTTTAATATTAATTGAGCTCCAAAGTGAAAAAAGATATTACCGGTGAGATTATAACATACCTGGCAGGCCATCCGGGCAGTTCTTCCAAAGCTGTTCATGAAGGCCTGGATAGTGAAGTCAGTTATGCCACTGTCAAAAGATTGCTGACAAAGCTGGAGCAGGACAAGCTGATCATTTCCGAAGGCCAGGGCAAAGCCACCCGCTATAGCGACAGCCCGACCCGTCGGCTGCAGGCTCCCTTTGACATGGAGGCTTATTTTAAAAAGGAGATTGACCAAAGGGACATAAAAGACGCTTACAATTTTGAGCTGATACCTATGCTGGCAGGCATTGATCTTTTTACCGCTGCGGAACAGAAAAAACTGGATGATCTCCAGGCAAGGTTCCGGTCGAACATTTCAAAGCTTGATGAAACCACGTATAAAAAAGAGATGGAAAGGTTAGCGATCGATCTGAGCTGGAAATCTTCACAGATAGAGGGCAATACCTATTCTCTGCTGGAGACCGAAAGATTGCTGACGGAAAAAGAGACGGCAGCGGGAAAGCCACAGTCCGATGCGGTCATGCTGCTGAATCACAAAGAGGCGATCAATTTCATCGTGGACCACAAGGATTATGTATCACCTTTCAGTGTTCGCGGCATCGAAGATATTCATAGCATACTGGTTAAGGATCTGGGGGTGGATAGGAATATCCGGCAAAGAAGGGTCGGTATTTCGGGAACCAATTACCGGCCGCTGGATAATGAACACCAGATCAGGGAAGCCCTGGAGACGATGTGTGAGCTGATCAATGGCAAACCGGGCGTGTTTGAAAAAGCGCTGATGGCGCTTGTAATGCTTTCCTATATACAGGCCTTCGTGGATGGGAATAAAAGAACAGCCCGGATCATCAGCAACGCAGTGCTCGTGGCAAATAACCATTGCCCTGTTTCATTCAGGACGGTGGACTCAGTTGAATACAAAAAAGCGATGCTGGTATTTTATGAGCAGAATAACATCAACCCGGCCAAAGCAATGTTTATTGCGCAATATCAATTCGCAGTGGACACTTACTTCTAAAAAATAATCCCTCCTGGAGCGGATTAGTTTCTATCAGCATTTAAAAAAGCACTGGATCTTATTGGTCTCAAATAAAACTCTCATCCTCCACCGCATCCAGCCCTGCCTGGTTTATTGCAACTGTAAAACTATCAACTCCCTTTTTAGCATATTGGGAAATAAACCGTTCCTTATTCAACTCCGTCAATAGTTCATCCAAGTCCCGTTTTGCCAGGCCTGTTGTCTTGCCGAGCGAATGAAAGCTAAATCGTTCCGCTTTACCCGCAGTAGCATCGCTGCTGATAGCCTTTAATATCGCCAGTTTGCTTTGATCTGACATATCAACAATTTTAGGAGCCACAATATACCTAAAAGCATTCCGGGTGATGGCAATATCTTTACGCAACAACGTAAACAATGGATGACGGATTCAGCCTCCCGGTAATGTTTGAAAACAAAGAGCTTCATTTTCCTGCGAAACTTTTGAACTATGGGTACAGCAGTAAACTGGAGGTTGATGTCAATGGTACCAGCGTTCTGTTTGAACCCGATGAAGAAAGGAACTGGAGAGCCCTGGTATCTTTTGAAGATGTACAGGCAAATAAGAAATTGGATGCGGGTTTGCTGAAGGCTATCGCCGGCGCGATTGAAGAGCTTACAAAATAGTTATTTCTCCGCCGACTGGCGGATCGCAATGACGCAGAGGAACGCAAAGACCGGGCATACATTGATCACTTGATGCTTTTTTTCTTTGAATCTTCCTCTCCTTCAGGAGAGGCAACCGAGGTACGAAGGTTGCGAGCGCAGCTCAGAGAGTGA
>JANOHQ010000278.1:0-6122 GCA_031406595.1 Chitinophagaceae bacterium | reverse complement strand
CGGCGGGTGATCCGGCTGCTCATTTTGACCTGGCTGGTTACAAAGCATTATAAGGGCTATTATAAGGGAGTTGGCCCTGGGCACAAGCGGAGCTTGCGACCGAAGGTCTCAAAGGGTTACCCTGTTCAAACAGTTTTTTGGCGTCTTCTTTTTACCTGAAAATCTGTAATTTCGTTTGATCTTTTATGAAGAAAATAGAATTGGAAATAGTGGCCCTCTCCCATAGCATTACGCAAACACATTCCTACGCGGTGGTGCTGGGCGAAGTGAACGGGTTAAGGCGTTTGCCTATCGTGATCGGTGGTTTTGAAGCACAGGCAATTGCCGTTGCCCTGGAAAAAATGCAACCCAGCCGCCCCCTCACTCATGACCTGATGAAGAATTTCATGAATGCTTTCGCGATCGATCTTCATGAGATCATCATTTGCGATCTGCAGGAAGGTATCTTCTATTCCAAGCTGGTTTGTTCTACAGAAAATGACACCGTAGAGATCGACTCCAGGACCTCGGATGCCATTGCGTTGGCCGTACGTTTTGGCTGCCCGGTCTATACCTATGAGAATATCCTGGAAAGTGCCGGCATATTGATGGAAGATACCGGTACCGCCGGCAAGAAAAAGAAAGTAAAACAGGAAGTAATGGTAGAACAGGATACCCCCACCGGAAATGAAGATCTGAAAACCATGACATTAGAAGAGTTGAATACACTTTTAAACGAGGTGCTCGAGGGCGAAGATTATATCCGTGCGATCGCCATCCGTGACGAGATCAACACCCGGAGAAAGAAGTAAGCGAAGAAGACGAATTCATTTTTTTGAAATCCAGGATCCTATAACCCATGATAGTTTTTCCTAATTGCAAGATCAACCTCGGCCTTAGTGTACTTTCCAAAAGAAGCGATGGCTATCATGATCTCGAGACCATTTTTTACCCTCTTCCCCTGACAGATTCCCTGGAGATCATCGAGAATAAACAAGGCTCAAAAAATCACGTGTTCCCTTTTAGCAACAGTGGCCTGGCTATACCCGGAAACCCGGCCAGCAATCTTTGTGTAAAGGCTTACCGCCTGCTAAAAAAAGATTTTCCGGCCCTGCCGGCTTTACTGATACACTTGCATAAAGTGATCCCTTCGGGGGCAGGACTTGGAGGAGGAAGTGCGGATGCCGCTTTTGCATTACAGGTGATGAATAAGATGGGAAAACTGCGATTGAGTGATAAACAGCTGATGAGTTATGCTGCCGAACTGGGTAGTGATTGTCCTTTTTTTATTATCAACAAACCTTGTTTTGCGCAGGGCCGTGGTGAGATACTGGAAGAAATAGCATTGGATCTATCCGGTTACCGCCTGGTGATCGTCAACCCCGGGATTCATGTAGATACGGGTCGTGCCTTCCTGGATATCCGCCCGGCTATGCAGGAAAAACCGTTGAAAGAGATCATTACCGGACCGGTGGAACGATGGAAGGATGAACTCCGTAATGATTTTGAAAAAGTGATCTTCCCGCAGTATCGCAGGATCGTGGATATCAAGGACCAGTTTTATAGTAAGGGTGCATTGTATGCTTCGATGAGTGGCAGTGGGAGTACTATTTTTGGGATTTTTGCAAAGGATAAAGTACCGGAGTTTGATTTTCCTAAAGAGTACTTTATTAAATCTTTCTAGAGGTTTGCTGACGCAAATGTTTTTTCACAGATTGTACAGCTGGAAACATTCAAATACAAGTCTCTGCGAGCTTTTTTCTTAGCGTACTCTGCGTGAAACTTTTTTTACCAAATATTCAATCCGCCGCCAAACGCAACAATTCATCCAGATCCAGCGGTGCCGTTATCATTTGAAGATTCCCTTTTTCATCAACAGGCCACTGGTCCTTTGGCTTATCCCAATATAACTCCACTCCATTCTTATCGGGGTCATCGAGATAGATCGCTTCCGACACTCCATGGTCCGAGGCGCCTGTCAACGGGTAGCCCGCATCGATCAATCGTTTCAGGATCACGGCAAGGTCCTTACGGGCAGGATATACAATCGCCGTATGATAAAGGCCCGCGGCTCTTACCGGTGCCGGTCCCGCACCCTTGCTCTGCCAGGTATTCAGCCCAATATGGTGGTGATAGCCTCCGGCGGAAATAAAGACAGCACTGTCACCATAATACTGCTGCAATTCAAATCCCAGCAGATCGCGGTAGAACTGTAAAGCTCTTTCCAGGTCGCTGACCTTTAAATGGACGTGACCGATGCGGGTGCCAGATGGAGTGGTATACATAGTGCTGTGTTGTCGTCAAAAGTAGAATTAAATAAAAACCCGTGGACCATCGATTTTTACACCCAGGTTGCACTCGCCATCCCGAAGCTTCGTGAGGCGGGGTTCGCATAGTTTTTAGAACAAATTCTCTGTGTTCTTCGGCTCATCGTCCCGTTGTTCCCTTCTCTTTGGTAGTGGGTCAGTTTCAAAATATTGATAAATGAACCACGAAGGCACGAGGACACAAAGGCTTCACTAAGACACCTTTGTGTTACTTTGTGTCTTCCTGTCTTTGTGGTTCAAATTTCAAACTGACCCAGTACCTTCTCTTTTCCTCCTTTTAGACTCTTAATTTTTCTTTGTATCTTGCACAAAATCTCAGCTGATCACACAGCAATCATCCATATCATTCCTGCGGCAGAATCTCGACCTGCTCAACCATCGATGATCGTCATCGCTGACCGGTGCCTTTGCGTGCCGGTCGTTCCTGTTTGAATCCATCTTTATTATTTCTCAAATCGTATTATGCAAACAACTATTGACCTGTCATCAACGGCAGCCAGTTATCTCAAAATGGAAGACCGGTACAGTGCCCACAACTATCATCCTATCCCCGTAGTGCTAAACCGTGGCAAGGGCGTTCATGTATGGGATGTTGATGGTAAACAGTATTATGATTTTCTCAGCGGCTATTCTGCGGTGAACCAGGGTCATTGTCACCCGGCCATCGTGCAGGCCCTTATTGAGCAGTCGCAACAACTTACGCTCACCAGCCGGGCTTTTCATAGTGACTTGCTTGGTGAATATGCCCAATTCATCACATCGTACTTCGGCTATGATAAAGTACTTCCTATGAACACGGGTGTGGAAGCGGTGGAAACCGGTATCAAACTTTGCCGTAAATGGGGCTATGAAGTAAAAGGAATTCCTGGAGGCAAAGCGACCATCATCGTATGCGATGGTAATTTTCATGGCCGCACTTCCACGGTGATCTCTTTCAGCAGCGATCCGGCGGCCAAAAAGAACTTCGGTCCTTATATGCCGGGCTTTGTATCCATTCCTTTTGATGATATTCCTGCATTGGAAAATGCGTTGACAGATAAAAATATAGCAGGTTTCCTGGTGGAGCCTATGCAGGGTGAAGCCGGTGTGCTGTTGCCGGCGGATGGTTATCTCGCTAAAGCAAAACAATTATGCAAAGACACGAATGTGCTGTTCATAGCCGATGAGATACAGACCGGTCTTGCCCGCACCGGTAAAATGCTGGCCTGTGATCATGAAGCTGTGCGACCGGATATCTTATTACTCGGCAAAGCCCTGAGCGGAGGCATGCTGCCGGTAAGTGCTGTGCTTTCTGATGATGCTATCATGCTGCGGATACAGCCGGGTGAGCATGGTTCAACCTATGGTGGCAACCCGCTGGCCTGTAAAGTTGCGATGACCGCCCTGGCTGTACTGAAAGAAGAGAAAATGGCTGCCAACGCGGCGCAAATGGGAGAATTGCTTCGTAATGGATTGACCGGACTTGGATCGCCGCATATTTCTATTGTAAGAGGTAAAGGATTATTGAACGCTATCGTGATCGGTCATGCCAATAAAGATGCCGCCTGGGAATTATGCCTGGAATTAAAGGAACAGGGATTATTGGCCAAACCTACGCATGGTGATAAGATACGCTTCGCTCCTCCCCTTGTTATTACAAAGGAACAGGTAGAGGATTGTGTGGGGATTATTGAGAAGGGGTTGAAGGTGTTGGGGTAGAGAGAGGCTATGGGCTATGGGCTTTGGGCTATGGGCTTTGGGCTATGGGCTGTGGGCTTTGGGCTTTGGGCTATGGGCTATGGGCTATGGGCTGTGGGCTTTGGGCTTTGGGCTTTGGGCTTTGGGCTATGGGCTATGGGCTTTGGGCTATGAGCCGTTAGCCATAAACGAAATGAAAAGGGGCCTGATTGAATCAAGCCCCTTTTTTTATTTCCAGTTTTTCAATTAGCGAATGATAAATGGTTTGGTGAGTTTTATTTCACCACCGCTCAGTTGGAGACTGTACATGCCCGTTTTGATGGTAGGCGGTAATTGTACTGTTTCCGTAACTGAACCGCCATTATGGTTCATCAGTTTGCTGTAAACCTGTTGTCCCCCCGCATTGATAACACGGATCGTGTACTGGCCTTTTGGTAAAGCCGTGGCTTGCAGGGATACCTGGTTACCGGTTACCGGGTTGGGGTAAATGGTAATATCTGCAGCGCCACTTTTGGTATTCACTTTTACGATGATGCTGTATTTGGTGCTGCCATTGGTTCCTTTCGCATTCACCCGGAAATAATTCACGCCATCCGGTGCTGTGATATCGAGGAAGCTATAATCGGCCCTGCCTCCATTGTTGATGGTTGCGTTGACAGTACCTACTGCAACAAAATTGCGGCCATCGGAAGAACGTTCTACGGAATAGCTCAGCACGTCGGTCTCTGTAAGATTGGTCCATTCTACTTTGATGCCTGTTCTTTGCTGGCTGGCACGCACCGTACCAAAGTTAACCGGAAGAACGGCCAGCGGACCGTACCCGATCGTGAAAGGACTGAAAGTGCTCAGCGTTTTTGAAGTGATAGTAGCCGGGCCGGAAGTACCGTTTACAAAAGTACCGGTCTCATCCAACCAGCAGGTGGTTACAAAATGCGCCACTACAATCACTTTGGTGATATCGGGTGGGGTTGCATTGCTCCAGGTGTTGGACGCATTGTAATTCAAACTTACCTGTGCATCTGAGCCGCTGATCTTTGCCAGGTCCCAATATTCATTATTGGCAACGGCATCGAGTCTTGTGGGATCGCAGATGGTGAGACCTGCATAAGCGAAATTGAAATATTCGGCTGTGTAAGTTGAAGCAGCAGCACTAACCGGTGTTATGGTTGCAGGTCTGTATGATCCGCCCTTACCTACCGGGAATATATAAGCGCTGGCAGCATTTGTAGTCCAGGTGAGGGGTCCGTCAACATGAGAGCCTGCAGAACCACCTGTGATCGTTGCGCTTGCAAGCAGGTTGAACGTGTTGGTTGCTGAGCTGACCACATTCCCGCTGATCAAATTCAGATTACCACTCATAGTCACCACTCCATTTAATGTTTTAGTTCCCCCGCCGCTGATAATGATAGTTGCATAGTCAGCACGGTTGGTCAATACTTGTGGAGTAGCGGCGTTGAATTCGATGGTTGATGCTGCACCCAATGTATTTGTACCGGTATTGGCCAATGTACCTCCGGAACCGATGCCGTTTGTATTGGCAGATATCAGTGCGCCATTGATCGTCGCGGCACCTGCTCCTGTAAGCTGGTTGATACCCGCATTGAGTATACCGTCAACCTGTATACTTCTTGCGGTTGAAACAGGTAAATTGTTTGAAAGGGAAACACTGGCGGCTCCTCCTATGATCCAATTGATATTTGTTCCGGAATAGGTTCCCCCTGATAACGACAAGGTTTTCCCGATTCCTGTCAGCGTGATAGTTGCTATATCAACTGAACTACTCAGGCTACCAGCCGTATGCGAGAAATTACCCCCAACACTTATATTAGCAACCTCTGTAACATTGTTATCAATGTCCAGGTCATCTTCTACGATAAAATCACCACTTACTGTAAGATTAAGTGGAGCTGAACCTGTCAGTCGCAATGCAGCTGTACCAGAGTTTTGTACCCTGAAATTACCGGCTACTGTTGTCAATGTTCCAACCAGGTTAGTGGTGGTCGTTGTGACACTGTTCCAGGTAAAATTGCCCAATGTCTGGCTGATATTAGCAGGTGCAGCGCTAACCCCACCTGTAACTTCCAGGGTTGATGTTAGATTCCAGGCAGCTGTTGGAACTGCACCCCCATTCCTGTTGTG
>JANOHQ010000267.1:0-3783 GCA_031406595.1 Chitinophagaceae bacterium | reverse complement strand
GGAGGGTTACCCGGTATATATTCAAAATACCATTCGTAGCTCTGTGCTGTACCGATCGTATCGGTGAAATCAACTGTGAGTGGTACGCAACCGGCTGTGTCACGCGGTGCGCCATTGATAGCTGACTGCACGCCGCCGTTTACACCGGCCAGGTTCATGGCAATTTTTACCATGGTCAGGTTACAATTATTAGAATTATTTGTAGTGGACCAGGCACCGGCAGTAACGGGATAGGGCAATGTTGGAAAGCCAAGCTTACAGTTACCGCAAATAGCCTGGTAGATAACGCCATTCGCGTCAAAGCGGCTGGTTCCACCGTCCACATGGTCGGAACCTGCATTGGCCGGGTTGTTCTCCCCGAAGAAACTGCCAAATAATTGTTCGGTTGCATTTTTCTTCAGCACAAAAAAATACATATCAAGGCCATCGGTATTAGTTTTCAATGCATCGGGTGTGACCGGTAAGCCATTAGTACCTGCAGTTCCGAAATCATTGTTCCCAAAGAAAAATCCACCCCAGCCTGATATGTATACGTTCTCACAACGGTCCACCAGGAAAGCGATGGGGGAAATATTGGGTGTAGAAGCACCAGAACCAAAGGCTGTTGAATATACATAGCTCGAAAGATCCGGTTGCATCTTCGCGATGAACTGCTTGCCATTCGGGTTATTATATACCGCATTGATAATAGGCCAGGTTCCCGTTGTTTGTCCCATGATATAGGGAAATCCATTCAGGTCAAACTGGATACCAAATACCTGGTCGGTCTGCGCGGTTCCGATATATGTGGTGCGGCTGAGCGTAGCACCATTATTACTGATAATGGATACAAACCCATCGATACCTCCATTATTATTGGCGCCGATCGTACCAGTTGCGGGACCGGGAAGATCACCGCTCTCTGTTCCCCCGGCCACATAGATATTACCGCCAGGTCCGATTGAAAGCACATACGCTGCATCATTGCCGGTACCTCCCAGGTAACTGGAAAAGGTCACAGCACTCAATGTAGGGGTGAGTTTGAGTACTACTCCGTCCTGTAATCCACCGGGTGTGGGTTGGAACGGAGCACCAATCGCGGGGAAATTATTCGCGGCGGTGGTTGACGCAGTTGATTGGGTAGTGGAGGCGACATATACATTTCCGGTGCCATCAAGGATAACTTCTGTACGCCCATCGTCACCGTAGTTGCGCTGCAATGAGTTTAGTGATCTTGTTTCAGATATATTGACACCATCATCAGCGGTGCCCCCGATTTTTTTTGATCCTATCAGGCCTGTACCCGTTGCATTGAGTTCTGTAACCACGATATCAAAACCGCCCCCTACGCCCACTTGC
Source organism: Chitinophagaceae bacterium (assembly GCA_031406595.1). Lineage (GTDB taxonomy): Bacteria > Bacteroidota > Bacteroidia > Chitinophagales > Chitinophagaceae > JJ008. Next base: position 2,445 of record JANOHQ010000267.1, on the reverse strand, counting down.
CCACCCGGGTTGGTGATGGGGTAGTTTGGTGAATTGGAACGACCGGCAAGAATAAGGTTACCCTGGTTGTTCACCACCAGACTGTGTGGTTGTTCATTGCCACTTCCGCCGATATAGGTTGCATAAATGCGGTTCCTGCCATCGGGGCTGAGTTTAATAATCCCTATATCGATAGCACCGGAGGCGCCATTGGCAAAACCTCCCTGGAAAGTCGTTTGATAAGCCCCGGCGGAAGCTGGAAAATTTCCGCCTCCCTCCAATACGATACCACCGCCATACATACTTCCATCCGGGCCGTAAGTAGCTGTGAAGCCCCAGTTATCGGCTGAGCTCCCTGAGAAAGAACAAAACACGATCGCCGGGTCGATGATCAGTGTGGCTTTTGGATCGTAATTCTTTACTTCGAATCTTACCAGGTTATTTCTTACCACGTATTTGCAGCTCACCTCATTTTTCCCCGTTGAAGTAGACTGGTAGGTATAAGGTGATGATTCTTTTAGTTCACCGACCGATGTACCGATCACCAGCTCCTTGCTCTTTACGGTTATTTTATCAACCCCCTCGTATTTCAACGCGATCTTTGAAACATCCCCACCGGGTCTTACAATAATATCATACTTGAGAAATTCATTGTCTGTATAATAACGGACATCGATATTCGGGTACACTTCTTTCAGGGTGATAGCCTGGTATATTTTACAATCAGCCGCCCATTTTGACTGGTCGGTTCCGGTAAAATAATTATTATAGGTCGGGACCATCTTATCGGCCACGGCCTGGATCTTCGAAGAAGCGCCCACAAAGTCAACATGATAAGCATGGGAACGCAATACAAATTTATCGGTGGGTTTTACGGTCTTGCCTTCGGCATTATGACCATGTAAAAAACGGGAAAGCATCGCAAAGTCAGCCGGGTTATGCTGAACAACCGTAAAGCCTCCTTCGCGGATAAAGAAATTACCATTGCTTACATTGCCTTTATACTGGACACGGCTATCCCATTGTCCTTTATTTTCAATGAATTCAATATTATTATAACTCTGTCCCCGGGCCATTAAAGCGGGGACTATCAAAGCAGTGAGAAGAAGGCGTTTCAGGGTAAATTTATTTGTATTAAAATAATCAAATTTTGGGGGAAATTGACCGAAAACCTGTGATAAAAACTGTCGTCTCATCGTAATTTGTTTTCTACGGCAATATTCCCGTGGTTTTGGTCGAAAAACTGGTGGTACTATGAAATTTTACTCCACACTACCGGTCCTTTCTGGTGGTTCAGGAAGTTCTTCAACTGCAAATTTTCGGCCGAAATAAGGTCAGGGTCGTCTGCGATAAGGGCAGCAGCCAGGTTCCGGGCGAGTTCCAGCAATGGCCGGTCTTGGACTATCGATGCCAGCTTAAAGTTTAACTCCCCGCTCTGTCTTGTTCCCTGTATATCCCCCGGACCTCTTAGTTCGAGGTCTTTTTCGGCAATTTCAAACCCGTTTCCCGTTTCTGTCATAGTCCTGATGCGCTCCCGGGCATCATTACCCAATTTTGAACCGGATAAAAGGATACAGTAGCTTTTTTCCGCCCCCCTGCCCACCCTTCCCCTTAACTGGTGTAATTGGGAAAGACCGAATTTCTCTGTGCTTTCTATCACCATCACCGAGGCATTTGGCACATCAACTCCCACTTCAATAACGGTGGTGGACACCATTATCTGCGTATCCTTCTCAACAAATCTTTTCATATTTAGTTCTTTCTGCTCTGCCGGTTGTCGTCCATGTACCATACTGATCCAGTACTTTGGCTCGGGGAAATACGCTTTCACATTCTCATAGCCCTTCATCAGGTTCTCATAATCCATTTTATCGCTCTCTTCGATCAGGGGGAAAATGATATAGACCTGTCTCCCCTTGCCGATCTCTTCACGGATAAAATCCATCACTTTGCTCCGGTGTGACTCATAACGGTGAACCGTGGTGATGGGTTGCCGTCCGGGTGGCAGCTCGTCAATGACACTGTAATCGAGATCACCGTAGGCGGTCATGGCCAGCGTACGGGGTATGGGTGTGGCCGTCATCACCAGTATATGTGGTGGCGTACCTGCTTTTTCCCAAAGCTTTGCCCGTTGCGCTACACCAAAACGATGCTGTTCATCGATGATGACAATACCGAGTTTCCTGAATTGCACTTTGTCCTCGATCACCGCATGGGTACCTATCAATATATTCACAGTTCCTTCCTCCAGTTCTTTCAATATCTTTCTGCGTTCCGCGGCTTTGGTGGATCCTGTTAGCAGCTTCACGCTGATATCTATCTTCTCCAGCAAACGGCTGATCGTTTTGAAATGCTGTTGGGCGAGTATTTCTGTAGGGGCCATCAGGCAGGCCTGGTAATTATTATCGGCTGCCAGCAACATGACCAGTACAGCGACGATCGTTTTTCCGCTTCCCACATCTCCCT
>JANOHQ010000252.1:0-5490 GCA_031406595.1 Chitinophagaceae bacterium | reverse complement strand
GTCAGACGACCAGTTAAAGAACTTTATTTATAAAAAATTTGCCGATCGTAAGATCTACTACGAACAGGCTGATATGGTGGTGGATGAAGAACCGGTACAATTGGATCACCTGGTCAATAAGATATTCCATGCATAAAAAATTACTGGCAATTGCTGCCATATCGGGTGGATTGGCCGTTGCCCTGGGTGCTTTTGGTACTCACGGGCTGGAACGGCTCACTACCGATGAAAAAATAGTACAGGGATTTCGTACAGGCGTACAGTACCAGGTTTATCATGCGCTTGCCTTGTTGATCATCGCGGGTTTGTATGAAAAATTCCCCCAACCTTCCATTAAATGGGCAGCAAACTGTTTTATAACAGGGATTCTTCTTTTTTCCGGGTCCTTGTACCTGCTTACCTTTTTCAGGATACAGGGAAGCAGCGCAGTAAAATTTGTGGGCCCGGTCACACCTGTCGGCGGAGTATTCTTTATTCTTGGTTGGGTATTTCTCCTGGTGGCAGCCCTGCGGAAGACCTGATCAGAGCGGGAACTCCAGAGTAGTAACAGCTCCACCCCGGTTTTCGATCCTGAATGTACCGCCAATACTTTCCATGCGCCGGGTGATATTCTTTAAACCATTCCCGAATTGACGCAGGTTCTGCATATCGATCCCCACCCCATTATCGGAGATCATGATCCGGAGAACATGGTCGGCTTCGATATGGATGGTCACCGCAGTCGCTTTGGAGTGTTTTAATACATTGTTCAGCGATTCCTTTACACTCAGGAAGATATTTCGCCGTTTATCGCCAATTAATTCCTTATCGGGAATGACTGCCGGAGTATGGACCTGGCAAATCACAGGGGTGTTGTCAAAATATTCAAAGGCATAAGAGCGGATATAGGAGATAAGATTATCCAGCGTGTCATTGCCATTGTTCATACTCCAGATGATGGCATTCATCTTATTCAGCACATCATCGGCGGAGGAGGAGATCTTTTCGATCTCTACCGGCGTATTTTCTTTCATTTTATTCCGGGCTATCTCGCTCATCAGGCGGATGACAGTCATACCTGAACCCAGTTCATCATGCATATCTGCGGAGATGCGCTCCCGTTCTTCCTGTTGCGCTTTGTACACCGCGATCTCTTTCTCGTATTCCTGCAGCTGGTTCTGGGCTTTCAGCATTTCCCGTTCCTTGGTCTGCGCAATGATCTGGCGCCGGTTCTTATGATTCAATCCTGCCAGGAAAAAAACCAGCTCGAGCAACAGGCCGATCTCGTAATAAATAACGGAAGAACTGAAGATCCCGGGGAAATTTTTGAGCAAAGGATTGAGCATGATCGCCAACTGGGAGATGGATGCAAAAATGAATAGACAAAGATTGCCCCAGAATAAATAACGCAATAGTTTGTCTCCCCAATGGCGTATGCTATAGATGAGGAAGATCAGTATCATCAGCAACAACAGGAGCTTTGTTGCACTCTCCACCAGGAATTCTGCGTTATAATTCCCCGAGAAATAATGAAGAAAGGAATACACCAGCATGGAGCCAACCAACATGAAGATACCCACCCGGTAAAATTTGTATAAGAATGGATGATGCTCCCTTGTATTCAGGAAGCGTTGCATGAACAGCATATAGAAAATGATACCAATGCCCTGTAATATGAAATCCAGGTAACCTTCCAGTAAATAACTGAAATGATTGCTGCGGAAATGAAGGACCGTCTGGGCAAACAGCATCACACCGAGGAAGAATGCGTAGCCCGAGTAGTATAAAAAATCAGAGTTGGCGCCCTGCAAAAAATTGGTCATGGAGAACAATGTCATCATCAGCAGGAGACCGCAAAACACATAGGTGAAGGTGTCCGTTTGACGGTAACCACGGTGCAGCTCGGCGATGAATGCTTGCAGGTAATGCTCGTTGATCAGGCGCGGCCTCACCGCATTATTATAGGTTTTGATAAAGCTCAATACAGCAAACACGGTAGTGGAATCATGACCTGCCAGGGTTATCTTCCGAAAACCGATGCTGTCGGGAATTTCCGGGCGTACAACAGGAAGCTGTATTCGCCTGCCCGAATCAAGCGTGTACAATGAGATACTACTGAAATAAAAACCGGGGCAGAAATAAACTCCTACTGCCGTATCGGCGGTGTTACAAAGATTGAATTTCAAAATGATCGTCTTTGTTACAAATTCATTGGGAACACTGGAGGTATGCCGGAGACCGGGTGTGAAATGGGAAACCTGGTCGATGGAATTGAATTTTTCTACATAAGCACTGCTGAGATTACTGGCGATTCTTTTTTCAATACCCACTTTGCTGATATCCGTGTATTGGTTCGATAAGCTGTCCGCCCTTTGATCTGACTGTGCTTTTACTGGTATGCCCAGGCAAATCATCATACTACAGAATAATATGGAACACAGAAGCTTCAGTGGTGAACCCGTTTTAAGCCGGGCTTTCAAATGTAATGAATCGATGCTGGTTTTAATAGTCCGGGGCATACCACTTTCCGGTAATATTTTGACTATAAACTATTTATCTTTGCCGTCATGGCTACCAAGTCGAAAAAGAAAACAAAGAAGAGTCCTGAGAAAAAACCTGCCAGATCCGCGTCCAAAGCATTTAAAGCGGAGAAGGAAGAGCGTATCGACTGGAAAGCAATCGCACGTGATGAACGGACTGCCAAGATCATTGGCGCCGCTTTCCTGCTGATCGCTGTTTTCCTGTTTATTTCCTTTATCTCTTATTTGTTTACCTGGAAAGAGGACCAGGCTGTTGCCCAGCAGGGATTTTCTGCCTTATTGGATAATGATAAACCCGTTGCCAATTTGCTGGGAAGGTTTGGTGCCGTGATCTCTCACTTTTTTATTTTCAAGGCATTTGGGCTTGCTTCCTTCCTGATCTGCACATTCTTTTTTGTGGTGGGGGTTAACCTGCTTTTACGCCGAAGAGTTTTTTCCATCTGGCGCAATCTTAAATATGTCACAGTAGGATTGCTCGTGCTTTCGGTTTCCCTGGCTTTTGTTTTTGCCAAAAGCGATTTTGCCTTTGGCGGTGGTGTGGGGGATATGATCAACCGTAAACTAACAGGTGCCCTGGGGATGATCGGAACAGCGGCGGTGCTTTTATTACTGGCGCTGGGCTATTTTATATGGCAATTCAATCCCGCTTTTAACCTGCCAAAGAAAACAAACGGGGCAATGGGAGATGAAGAGGATGCAGAGACCACGGAAGATCTTGCTGCAACCGGTACGATCAACGACCTGTATGATCCCGGAAAAGCCCAGGCTAATAAGACGAAACAGGAGATCCCGGTCATCATCAATTTTCCGGATGAAAAACCATTGCATGACTTTAAAGTGATCGAGAAGGATGAACCGCTTGAAGAAAAAATAGAGAAGATCGAAGAAAAGCAACCTACGATAGAAAAAGAGATCGTGAGTGAGATGATGCACCAGCATCAATTCGAAATTGACGAGCCGGTAGTACCTTCTGAAGAACTCATTATTCCGCCAAAGGTTTCGCGTAAAAAAGAGGAAGCGCTGGAGCTGGAAATAAAAGCAGTACCTGAAAAGGAAACGGAAGATGAAGCTGCGGCTTTCATAGAAAATTTACCTCCCTACGAACCAACACTGGATCTGCGGGATTATAAATATCCCACACTGACCTTATTGGAAACACATGGCAGCGAGAAGATCATACAGGATGCGAATGAACTGGAAAATAATAAGAACCAGATCATCGCCACGCTGCGCAATTATGCGATCGAGATCCAGAAGATCAGTGCCACTGTAGGACCCACGGTAACATTATACGAGATCGTACCGGCACCGGGGGTCAGGATATCCAAGATCAAGAACCTGGAAGATGATATCGCCCTCAGTCTTGCCGCACTCGGTATCCGTATCATCGCACCCATTCCCGGGAAGGGAACAATCGGTATTGAAGTGCCGAATGTGCGGAAGACCGTTGTAAGTATAAGAACATTGCTTGACTCAGAAGAATTTAAACAGAATATCCATAGCCTGCCTATCGCTATCGGTAAAAGAATAGACAATAAAAATTTTATTGTTGACCTTACATCGATGCCGCATCTGTTAATGGCAGGTGCTACCGGCCAGGGCAAGTCTGTAGGATTGAATGCTATCCTTGTTTCGCTTTTGTATAAGAAACATCCGTCCCAATTAAAATTAGTGCTGATCGACCCCAAAAAAGTGGAATTAAGCGTTTACAGGCATATAGAAAAACATTTCCTGGCAAAGCTGCCGGGAGAGGATGATGCGATCATTACTGATACTAAAAAAGTAGTGCATACCCTTAATGCACTATGCATCGAAATGGATAACCGCTACGATTTACTGAAAGAAGCCGGGGCAAGAAATATCAAGGAGTACAATGAAAAGTTCATCAAGCGGAGATTAAACCCGCAGAAGGGCCACCAGTTCCTGCCATTTATTGTCCTGGTTATTGACGAGTTTGCCGACCTGATCATGACAGCAGGTAAAGAAATTGAAATGCCGATCGCCCGCCTGGCGCAACTGGCAAGAGCAGTCGGTATTCACCTGATCATTGCTACCCAGCGTCCTTCTGTAAATATCATTACGGGTACCATTAAAGCAAACTTTCCATCCCGGATCGCTTTTAAGGTTTCATCCAAGATTGATTCAAGGACCATTTTAGATGCCGGTGGTGCCGAACAGTTAATTGGTAAAGGAGATATGCTGATTTCCCATCATGGGGAATTAACCCGTTTGCAATGCGCTTTCGTGGATACTCCGGAGGTAGAGAAGATAGTTGAGTTTATTCGAAATCAAAGAGGCCCCGCCGAAACTTTCTTGTTACCCGAGTATATCGACGAGAAAGAACTGGAAGGAAAGGATTTTGATCTTTCCGACAGGGATAGTCTTTTCGAAGATGCGGCAAGACTGATCGTGCAGAACCAGATCGGGTCTACCTCCTTACTACAACGGAGAATGAAACTGGGGTATAACCGGGCCGGTCGTTTGATGGATCAGCTGGAAGCAGCCGGGGTAGTGGGCCCCAACCAGGGAAGCAAGGCAAGAGACGTATTAATAAAAACAGAGATGGATCTGCAGCAACACCTCGATATGTTGGGGTGATCCTTTTTTACATAGTCTTAGCAGGTTAAGCAAGTTAGGGGCTTGTTAAAGAAAAATAGTTGATTGCAACCCGGTACGGGTATTGCCTGTCCTTAGCCGGTTACTGTTTACCAAAGTATTTTAAACCTTAATTAGTTACCTTTAGGCATATCCGTTGAGAACGCCACACAAACCAATCACGATGAAGAAATTATACTTTTCCTTCCTGCTGCTGGGTACAGTATTGCTGGCAGGCGCACAGACCAGCGACCCGGAAGCAAAAGCGGTATTGGATGCTGTCAGCACCAAATTCAAAACATTCACTACGGTTAATGCTACATTCTCCTATAAAGTAGAAAATGCAACTGGAAAAGTACTTTCCTCAAAAAAGGGT
>JANOHQ010000232.1:0-8377 GCA_031406595.1 Chitinophagaceae bacterium | reverse complement strand
TCGCTTTGCCGGCGAATTTCAGCTCTTCATTGTTGCTGATCTTTATTTCTCCCTCCTGTAAAAGAACAGGTCCGCCTCCTACCGCAGTCTGTACTCTCCAGGGCAGGAAGGCCCGGGGCAATTCGGTTGTTGCGGCCTGCCCGGTATTGGAATTGGTCCTTCTTCTTGCTGTTCTGCTTGCAGGCTCCGGTGACTGGCTGGCCTCCACGCTCCTCTTGATACTGTCTGTTCTTGTCCACACGATATCTGCTCTCCCCCTTTTGGAGATCCCTATCGCACTGGCATACACAGGTATCCGGATCGTAGAATCAGCCCTGCTCTTCCTGAATTTATCCGGGTTATAGGAAACCAGCTTCCCATTCTTTATCACTACGTTGAGGTTCTGGTTGGTCGCAAAGGAAAAAAAAGTAGTGTTCACCACTACAAGAGCCTTATCATTCTTATCGTAAAATTTTGAAGGGCTTAGCCGCCGCTGGTAAGTAGTATCAGTTGTAAATTCCAGTTTTTTATTTTTTATATCCGCTTCCACATAGTAGGCGATATTCGGCTTGCCATCCAGCAGGCTGGTTGTTTTGTATACATGGACCGAATGAGGTAATGGCTGGAAAAAGGAATCAACATTTTGCCATTTCAACTGCCCGAAAGAAAAAACGGAAAACAATAATCCTGGAATAAACAACAGTCGTGAACAATAGAATGACTTCGGCATGAAAGAAACTATTATCTATAAGTTTTTATCTTTTATCTCTTACTATGGGGTCTTGAATTTAAAGCACTACTATCTATCAGTACTGAGCTTGTCGAAGTATCATCTGCTTTCCCATTCCTTCCGCCCCAACCCTGCCACCACATGTCTTTCACTGTGATAAGAAGAACGAACCAGGGGACCGCTTTCCACATAGTCTAAACCAAGATTGTAACCAATCTCGCGGTACTCCGCAAATTCATCCGGATGTACAAAACGATGAACGGGTAAATGCTTTTTAGTTGGCTGAAGATACTGACCGATCGTTACCACATCGCATCCATTGGCATGAAGATCTTTCAATGTCTGGATCACTTCTTCTTTTTCTTCACCCAGGCCCAGCATGATCCCGCTCTTTGTTCTCATCCTTCCTTCCTTCAGTACCCGGATCACTTCCATACTTCTCCAGTATTTGGCCTGTATGCGTACCTGCCTGGTCAATCGTTCCACTGTTTCGATATTATGGCTCACCACTTCCGGTGCCGCGTCGATGATTCGTTGTATATCTTCTTTCCGGCCTTTGAAATCGGGGATCAGTGTTTCCAGTGTAGTATCCGGGTTCAATGTTTTCACGGCTTTGATGGTATTGTTCCAGATAATGGAACCGCCATCCTTTATTTCGTCCCTGTCGACAGACGTGATCACCGCATGTTTTACTTTCATCAGGTGGATAGCTTCAGCTACCCGTTGAGGTTCGTCCCAGTCCAGGGGTTCCGGCCGGCCTGTAGCCACCGAGCAGAAACCACAGCTCCTGGTACACACATTTCCGAGGATCATGAAAGTGGCAGTACCGGCGCCCCAGCATTCGCCCATATTGGGACAATTGCCGCTTTCGCAGATCGTATGCAATTTGTGATTGTCCACGAGACTGCGGACATGCTTATAACTTTCGCCGATAGGAAGTTTGACCCGTAGCCAGTCGGGTTTTTTTACTCTGGTATTGTCCACCGCCGCGGAAGTAACGGGTAGTTCGATCATCCTGCAAAAATACAGTCATTATTTGCGCCGTCCAAACAGGATGGCAATATAGCCCTGGAAGAAGAGTTGCTTCTCTTTTTGGGTCACCATAATTGGTATTTTGGAACCATAGAATTCGACACTCAATCCTACTTCAATTCCCGAAACGACATCGTTGAAACGCCCGTAATCGAAACGCATGGCTGATTTCACAAAGCCACCGGGTTTCATTTTTATTTCATTCCATCCCTTGCCGATACCGGCACTTCCCAACACACCTGCTCCAAGGAAAGTGATACTATCAGCAGGTGAATATTTGATAAACTTTCTATCCAGCACGGGATCTTTTAGCTCCACATAATAGGGACGTAACAGCCCGATAGCAAGACCGGCATTGAAAACGGCGGAGACCGCTACCCCGTTCTTATTTCCTTTCTGACCCAGGATATGCTGCTGGCCAAAACCCAGGGTAAGCTGGTAAAAATTATTGATCTTTCCGTACACATAAGGATTACCAAATGGGGTGAAGCCATCACTATTTTGCAATTTCTCTTCCTTCTGGTGTTTTATTTCGGTGAGATCGACCCGGTAGGTCGTCGTTTTACGATTGGACTTCATCTTACCGAGCTCATAGAAGATACCATAGCCATTTGTCCGGCCCTGCAAACCGAAAATGCTTTGTTTCTGGAAGATGAGTACCCCTTCTTCGGACTGCTTGATTAATGTATTTATCTTTTGCCGGCGGGCTTCTTTTTTATCGCCTTTAGAAGATGATTTACGACCCGTGCTGTCCTGTGCAGAAACAGCGAGGAAAGTTGTAATAAGGATTGCAGTGATACTGAGTTTCTTCACGTAGCTAATAGTTTTAAGGCTAAGAGACTAAAAGGAGGAAAAGAGTTAAAAGAGAATACAAGTTCACTTATCTCTGGTTTTCTCTGCTCCTCACGTATTTTCCAATAAAGCATCTATGAAGAGTATAAAGGACCGGGGACAATCTCTTTTTTCTCCTTTATTCTCTTTCCAGGCTCTTAGGATAACGTAAATTTAGGGCAAAATATTGATAATGACCTCTACTGTAGTTTACAATGGCGATCTCCGCACCACCTGTACCCACCTGAAAAGCGGCAGCCATTTTGAGACCGACGCCCCGGTCGACAATAACGGCAAGGGGGAACGCTTCTCTCCCACGGATCTGCTGGCTACAAGCCTTGGCACCTGTATGCTCACCGTAATGGGGATCAAAGCCCGGACCATGGGGTTTGACCTGGATGGGGTAAGGATCGATGTGCTGAAGATCATGAAGCAGGATCCGAGGCGGGTCGGCGGTATCGAATTAACATTTCATATACCCGATCTATTAAAAGGTATAGACGAAAAAACAAAGGCCATCATGAAAAATACCGGGGAAACCTGCCCGGTGATGAAAAGTATTCACCCGGATGTGGAGGTGAAACTGGATTGGGGAGGATGGGTTTAAGTTAAACCGAAGAAGTGCTGAGACGCAGTCTATAGTTATAAATATCATTTATTTATGCGACTGATCTTTTTATCTATAATATTCTTTCCCTTTTTATCATGCGAAAGGAAACAAAAACCGCAAATGGAAGTCGTGGTTACCCAAAATCCTACTGGCTCTATTGCCGTTGATGAACGGCCTGTGTTTACAAAAGACACAGTTGTCGATCTTCCTGGCGTTGTTATGACAGTACCAATGGGTTGGCGGAGGGCAAATGATGATACAATACCGCAACCTGGCGATGCTACCTGGAGGTTTCGCCTGCACAATCAGAATAACAAACTCATCTATTTTGTACGGGGACTAGGCGGGTATGATAAATCGACTGACTTCTATGTTGTGCGACTGGCAAAAAGAGACTTTTACATAATTCATGGAATTGATACGGCAAATGTTGTTTTTTCAGATGATCCGCACTTGTTTACAACGTTGAAAAACAAAATCCAAAAAACACATAGCGAACTAATATCAGGATACTTAGCAAAAGTTTTTGAACCTGTAAAGTTTGGCATTGGATATTCTGGTGTTTACATTGATAGTATCGGTGATATTGCCGGTAATATAGCAACCTTCACTGCATATTCAGAAAACCTTGATGAGTTGGAACATCTCGAACTCTTAAACGCAATTAGAACTATCAAATTGAAGCCATTCCGCTAATTTGGGACTTGAGCATCATCCCTTTAATAGGAAATTGCCTACCGCACATTCAAGGCATTTTTTGGCATTGCAATATTCATTCTTCAGTTCCAGCAATCCCTGTGAATCAAATGCATTTTTATTCTCCACCCCTATCTGCTGAAACCCCTTCGTGATTGTATTGCTTTCCGCCGCCGTCTGTTCCAGCCATTTCAACGCCTTATCCTTATACTTTTGCTCATTATGATAATTGCCATAGGCAAATAATACGGGGCTGATTGTATTGATGATGAGGTTGTCGATCATAGAAGACCCCAGCCTTTTCTTTTTGAAAGATGACTCATCATCAAAACGATAATGATAATGCCAGTAATCATTCGCCGTTACATCAAACCATTCCCGCACATCTTTTATATCAGTGCTGTCTTTGATCCTGGAGAATAAATGCGCCGGGCTGTTTACCAGCATTGCTAACTGTGCCAGGCGTATCGTAGGGAAGTTTCCCGGCCGCATCCGCAGGAAATGAATAGGATGATGGATCGGTTTCAATTGGTATTTGTCGCGGAGAAAACGATATTCCCGTCGCAGGAGTTTTGTATAATCATCTCCTGCCGTTGTTTCCAATAACCCTGCCTGCCCCAGCAACAACGCTTCCAGTTGCTGCACCTGGTTCTTATGTTTTGACAGCAGATTCGTACTAAGCGATCTTGCAATGGCTTCAAATGCGTCGGCATTGACGGTAAAACCAAAATTCCTGGCCAGCAGCCACCAGAATGTTTCTTCCCAGTGATAATTGTTTTGTTGCAGGTAAGTTTCTGCCAGGGCCGACTTTCTTAACAGGCGTTCAGCAAGCAGCCGGTCTTTCCAGCTTTTCCAGACAATATCTTTTACAGTTGTAATAGTCGGTTCGCAGGGAATAAAGGAGGACGAATACATCAATTCTTCATACCGTTCCAGCAATATTTTGGAAACCCTGCCCCTTAATTCCAGTACCGGGATCTTGTTTTTGGCACCGTCATCTTCCCAAACCACATGTAATATGACATTCTTATAGTTCTTATCAGTTTGATGTTTATGCTTATCCCAGTCGGATGTTTTGATATGTAGTTCCACCGAACCCGCCCAGGTCGTTGTATCAATCCTGATCTTGGCATCGGAGAAATCAGGACCCTGGTTGGTGTTGTATTGGCCGGGGATGAGGATGGAGAGCGGTTCACCCGAGACGGTAGCCAGTTCGTTTTTGGAGAAGTATTGGAACTGCCAGATGAATTGTAATAACCTTTCAGTCATGTCCGATATTTTTGAAATAAGGAACAAAAAATAAGGAATAAGTAAGTGATCCGCTATTTTTTGAACTTTTCGTTATTATTTTTTGCCGTTTTGATACTCGTTAAGAATATGGTGATTAATTCGTTTGATTCGTTGAGTGCCACATCCACTTGCTCGTAAATTACAACAGGCATTGTTTTAATGATCTTCAGGTTGACCCTGGTTTCCCTGATCTCTTTTAATACAACTTTCATTTTATGGATGAAATCCGGACGGGATTCTGCGGCCTGTGCTTCGCCATAAACCAGGGCGGAGGCCGTTCCGCTTTTCGATAACTGGTACTCGAGATTAGAGCCGGCTTTTGAATTCGGTAATAGCAAGCAAACCCGGAGGCACATACAGGCAAAACGAACCAGGTGATCCTCCAGATCGTATTTAGTTTCTTTATTTTCCATACTGAGCAATTTGTATTGACGTAAATAAGGAACAAAAAACAAAAAAACTGTCTGCCGGCAGGCAGGTAAGGAACAAGTAAGTGTTCTGAGAAGCAATGGGTCATTGAATCATTGGATTACCACTTTTTTGTTACTAATTCTTTATTACTTATTTCTTATTCAAAAAAGAAAAGGAACAGAAATAGGAAAGTTGAACGTTACTCCCCTAGTCTTTCCTACCCTGTTCCCTATTCTTGTTTGCTTAAAACAGAACAAAGCTATCCCCGGCTACGGGTGCATCCAAGGTGTTTACAACAGGAAACGGCGTTATTTTACCCGGTTATTTTGTGTATTTCACGTGCCAACTGGCTAACTGGAGGAAGGCAATTGATGGAAACAAGGAACAAAAAACAAAAAACCTGCCTGCCGGCAGGCAGGTAAGGAATAAGTAAGTGGTCTGAGAAGCAAGGGGTCATTGAATCATTGGTTCACTACTTTTTTGTTCCTTATTCTTTATTACTTATTTCTTATTCTATTTTGTTTAATGCACGTACCACGCGGCTGACCGGCAGCCCCATTACATTGTAGAAATCACCGTTGATGGATTTGATACCGACCACACCGATCCATTCCTGGATGGCATAGGCGCCGGCTTTATCGTAGGGTTTGTATTTGTCAACGTAGAATTCGATCTCTTTTACAGAAAGGTCATGAAACACCACCTCGGTGGCATCCGCAAAAGCGATCTCCTGTTCTCCTTTTCGTATCACTACTCCTGTTATCACTCTATGTTTTTCGCCGGACAAAGCCAGCAGGATGCTCACAGCATCTTCACGGTGAACAGGCTTGCCGATGATATTATCACCCAGGACAACGATCGTATCGGCAGCCAGGATCACTTCGTCGCTGTTACGTTGTTCCTGAACTGCGATCGCTTTATTCCGGGCGATGTAAACGGCAACCTCTTCAGGTTCCAGTCCCGGTGGAAAATGTTCATCGGTTTCTTTTACCACTATTTCAAACGGGACTTCTGCCCATTCCAATAACTGTTTGCGGCGCGGTGACTGGGAAGCGAGAATAATGCGATTCAAAGTTTATGGTTTATAGTTTATGGTTTATGGTTATCGTGCTTTGCTGGGATTGCGGTAAGATGGGTAAGGCGTGAATTCCGAAGACCACAAACGATATTGCTTTGTTTACAAATAAAAATAAAAAAAGATCATGGATAATATACCGGTCAGCATTACGAATTTGGTCAGGCTGCTCAGTGAATGAAAATCTTTCGGCGAAACGCTTTTCTTTAATTTAATTAATATAACGACCAACGGGAAAATAATTGCCGGGATGCTGTACGCCACGGGCAGCCACCATTTGAATTGCAGTACATAGACCTGGAGTATCACCAGTGCGGCGATCAGCACGATCAGCCAGACAGCCGTATATACTTTGGTAGCATTTACACCCCAGGCGATCGGCATGGTACGGCAACCGTATTTTGAGTCTCCCGGCATATCCTCCATGTCTTTGATGGCTTCGCGGATAAGGGAGATCATAAAAGCAAAACCGGCATACAGTATCGCCAGCCGGAAAAATTTATGATGCGGCGTATTGCCGGTCCCAAATGCATCGGCCAGGTCAAATTTGGAAAAGAAAATAATGAGGATCGTCCAGGCGGTCAGCAGGGAGATCACGATATTGCCGGTCAGCAGTTGTTTTTTAAAATTGGTGGAATAAAACCAGAGCAAAACCACACAAAGGATATTGGCGAGAACCAGGTACCATTTTTGTAAAAAAGGCAGGGCGATCGTAGTCAAAATAACCCCACCAGCGCTCAACATAAAATGCCAGGCAATGGCCCATCGCCGGTTGATCAGTTTATCCACCACCATTTTCTGGGGTTTGTTCACCTCGTCGATATTGATGTCAAAATAATCGTTGATGATATACCCGCCCGCGGCGATGAACAATGAAGCAAGGACAAGCAGGATAAAACGGGTAAGATCGCCAGGTGGAACCGTGTCTTTGTATAAAGTGTAATAAATGCAGAATTGGAAAAGCACCTGGGTCAGTGCCATAAAAAAGAGATTGGGCAGTCGTACCAGCTTGAAGAAGGCTGCAATCAATCTCATGGATAAAATTTAGGGGAAGATACTTAAAATGCTACTTCGACGCCACATCTTCCCGATAATGCCAGTGATCATTCAGCTTCAGCACTTTTTCGATCACATCCCGGACACAGGCATTGCCACCTTTGAACGGGGAGATGTATTGAACGGCTTCCATTATTTCATTCACTGCATCAGCGGGACAGCAGGGCATTCCTACGATCGACATTACCGGGAGATCGGGCAGATCGTCGGCCATATATAATAACTGATCTTTGGTCAGCTTGTTCTTCAACATGTATTCGGTAATAAAGGTTTTCTTATCTCCTACCGACATATGAACATCTTTAATACCCAGTTTTTCCAGGCGATTGGTCACCTGCGGTGAATTGCCCCCGGATACGATCAGCACCCTGTAATTATTCTTGATAGCCATCTGCAATGCAAAGCCATCTTTGATATTCATCTGCCGGGCCTGCAAACCATTCTCCATTACCAGCACGGTACCGTCGGTAAGCACACCATCTATATCAAAGATGAACGTGGTGATCTTCTTGAATCCTTCGAGTATGTTCATTATCTAATTATTGAAGATTGAGAGGGTCCTATGCAACATTGCCTATTGCCTATTGCCTGTTGTCTATTGTCACTTCTGACTATCCCTCCACTCATACACCCACGCACTTTGTATCATTTCCAGGTGACCCTCGGA
>JANOHQ010000180.1:0-14053 GCA_031406595.1 Chitinophagaceae bacterium | reverse complement strand
CATCAAACAATGACAATTTCACGTCTCTTTTTTCTGCCATGGTAAAACTGATTGTAGTGGTACTGCGGAAAGGGTTGGGATAGTTTTGTCCCAGTGTAAAAGCCATCTTCCCTTTGAGCGTGGCCGATACGATATTTGAATATTTAAAATGATTATCAATATCCACCTGTTTCAACCGGTAATAATACCGTTGTGGTAAAAGGTTATCATCAATATAAAGATAGTTCCTGGACGTACTACTGTTACCCGCGCCATTGATAAAACCAATGGGCATCCAG
Organism: Chitinophagaceae bacterium; assembly: GCA_031406595.1. Taxonomy (GTDB): domain Bacteria; phylum Bacteroidota; class Bacteroidia; order Chitinophagales; family Chitinophagaceae; genus JJ008. The sequence goes on along the minus strand of JANOHQ010000180.1, from coordinate 13,775 downwards.
TTGAACCCGTCGAGGCTTCGTTGCAGGTCAAAACCCACGTTATTTATTTCCGTAGCAGTGGTCCATTTCAGGGTGATCGAATTACCCTGCGGGATAGCGCTTAGACTGGTCAATGTTACCGGCAATGGGGAACATTGTGTAGAGAAAAACGTAAGGGTTTGAAGATTACCATTGGCATTACACCCATTCACATCGGTGATACTGTTAAGATTGAGCGAATTGAATCCCTGTGTTGTTAAAACGACATCCACCCAGTAATTGGCTGAACTTGGCTGGTCAGGATAGCCTCCACCGTATTTGTAGCGGCTTCCAGCCAGGGCTGTCAGCGGAGCATTCACTACGTTGGCATTCAGACCGCCTGAAGTAAAGGCATAATAACCGCCGGGTGAAGAGTAAGAGGCGACATAGGTTGTGTTGGCCGTTATAGCTACGGGGCTTGTAAAATTGATCTGCTTCCAACCGATCGTATTATCCGTTGTTAAGGAAGCCGTAGCCAATGCTGCCGAAGTATTAGAGGGATCCCACAACGAGCCAGTGTATGTGCGGACCACAGCATCTGTTTTATAGAAACGGATGGCGCTTATACTTCCTGCTATAGAGGAACTGATCTTTACACCCAATGTTACAGGCAGATCGTCCGCAGTTTGTGAACCGCCGACAGTAGAACTGCTCCAGACACTGTGGTTAGTATTGTTGCCTGCGAGAATGCCACTGTTGAAGGCCATACCGCTGTTCACATTTGTTACGGTTTGCCCATTTATGATCAAGGTATAAGGACTGTTATTGGGCGTTGCTGTAAAGGTCAGTGAAACATTCTGTGCTGCACAAGCGGAAGCCGCCAGGGCAAGTGTTCCGGTAGGCGGGGGAGTAATAGTTACCGTTGCCGTGCTGAGGTTGGCACCTGTATTCGAACAGCTATTGGCATCCGTAATATTGGTAAGTGTATACGTCAGTACAGAGGAGGTTGATAAAACTTCAGTGAACAATATATCTACCCAGTAATTCGCATTATTAAATGAACTGGTAGGATAACCAGCACCGGGATAATTGTAAACACCATTCGGCCCATCTACCCCGGTAGCCAGCAAAGTGATGGGTCCGTTGGAAGGGCTGTTTGAACTGAAATAATTACCGGTGAAAGCATAATAACCATTGGGAGAATAATAAGAAGCCACATAAGTTATGTTGGCATCAATGGCCACCGGTGTTGAGAACCGTACTTCCTGCCAGCCGCTGCCTGTTTCATTGGTGAAAGTAGCAGAAGCCAGGGCGCTGCCGTTATACCACAGTGTACCGATATGTGTACCGGTGTTGCTGCTGCCTTTGTAAAAACGGATACCCGTAATATAGCCGTTGACGGAAGAGCGGAATTTTACACCTACTTCTATAGAGGGAAGGTCCTGGTTAGCGGGTAGCACAGGAGAGCCCGAATTTCCATACACACTAATTTCAGCCGGACTGATCGTTGCAAAATTCTGGCCGACTGTGACATTATTATACGTAACACCGTTTACGACGAGATCAAAAGGTGTTTGACCCGTAGCCGATTGTAAATTAAGTGTAACAGGTTGTCCCAGGCAAACAGGAGAACTGGCCGTAATAACTGCAGTTGGTGGTACGCAAATGATATAAGTGGCGATATAATCTCCGCCGGTGGCATCAAAAAATGCGTAGAGGATGCCCTTGATGGTTTGGGTAGTAAATGTTACGGGAAGAGAATTCTTTGTAATAGTAGATAAGGTACCCGTTGCTGATTCAACCGGCAGCATAGCATTTAAAGTATGCGAACCGGTATTGGCCGTGATGGTAAAACTTAACTGGTTATTATTCCAGCTAAGAGTACTAAAGGAAGAATTATTTCTTCCATCCAGCCAGTTCAGCATCTGGCGGGCCGAGATAACCGGCACCTGGCGTGCCTGTGCAGATGCTATGATCGCATCGGACCCTGTTGAACTGCCATTATCGGTATGCATATTTGCACAGAAGACGCCGTAATAACCTTCTGGTCCGTTTGCTTTATCTAAAAGACTGTTGATCGTTGCAGGGAAAGCTTGTCCTGATTCGTCTGTCATTTGTGTTGCCACCTGGTAACAATCGATCAGTGATCCGTCTGTGTTGGCAAACCTCATGGGCATGCCTGAACCCGTGAACATACCTGGCCTGTCAAGTATCCATGAACCCGGGTAATAATAATAATTGGCATCGAGCCGGATCCCGTGTTGAGATTCGATGATGGGCTGACTTGCCCAGTCACTCCATACGATACAATGTGTGCGGTTAGTGACCGGCGCTGTAATACCCGGGAAATTTGTTCCAAAATCAGCCAGTTGTGAAGTCATATCAGCTCCATAAGAAACAGGTGTCCAGTCACTGCAACCGGTGTTCAGGTGTAACCCGATCTCGAAACCCTGTGCCTCAAATACAACCGCATCTGCGGGGCTCATCGGGGTGTTGGGATAGATATAAGATGTACCGCGAACAGCCGTCCAGTCAGCAATAGCAGCGGCGGAATTAGAAGGACTTACAGAAAGATACTGATTGAATCGGGCTGTGGTACCGTTATTACCATGATCATCACCGGTCATGATCACCGCCGCTTTTAAACCGCGGGGTAAGAACCAGAACCGGGGTAAAGGTTTCCGGTGAAGATTATTTTGAATGATGATATTTACCAGCAGGCGTTGCTGTTCATCGGCTTGTGGAATAGCCACTTTATTGAGATCAATCCAGTCAGGTTGAGGATCACCGGCTTTGTTACCAAAGAAAAGATCGTTGGAACGTTTTGGTGTGATACCATCTCTTTCATCACCTGCCCAGACAGGGTTACCCTGTCTTGTATAAATAATGGATCGCGAAAGATCATACGTGAAGGCAACGGCTGATCCACCATTTGAACCCACTGCTTTAGTGGTTACTGCGGGATAAGCAGTGGCTGTGTTTGCATCGGAATATAAGGTGGCAAGACTGGTTGCACCGTTTAGCGTATACTGATCGGCAGCGCCGTGGTATTGTATGGTTTGATTCACAATACCTGTACCCGGGCCAGAGGAAGTATTTACCAATAAATATTTATCGGATAAAGTTCCGCCGGCAGTAGAGATACCCAGCAGACCCGACAGTTGCGCATCGGGTTTAAAACTTATAAGTGTACCGCCAGCATTGGTCCAGTTACTTAATAAAGTCACCTGCATAGCTGTCAGAGACATTTCTCCCAGGAGAACTACATCGTAGTTGTTAAGAACAGTGGCAGTTACGGCAGATATATCCATTGCTGCAAATTCATTCAATCCTTCTGCTCTTAATATTTCTACCGGGTAGCGGCTGAATGGATTAGTTGTGTTACTAATAACCAGGATCGGTCCACCCGGACCATCATTGGGAGAAGGCAGAACAATAACAGTGATCGTTTTGGCATTGTCAGCAGGAGCAGTTCCCGCAGCTTCCATATTCCCGCTATCGTCAAAACCTCTCGATTTAACAGTGAAGGTTCCTGTCGATATTGGAGTCCAGGTATAACTCCAGTTGTTTGTTCCATTCGCCGCATGCCATGTAGTTCCACCATCTACTGAAACTTCAACACCACCCACTGCATTGGCATCCGACGCTGTACCGAGTATGGTAAGCGGCAGACCTTGAAAGACGCTGGCTGAATGTGCCGGAGAATTTATTATGGATGCGGGCGCTGTAATATCTGTTGACGCGGAAGCAGTAACAAGGCCTCCTTGCAGGCTACCCGGCTGTACGGTCATATCTGCAAATAAATTGACAGTGGCCTGCTGAATGCGTGGATCTTCTACCGATCCGCCCCGATCATGTACACCATCCAACCCCCAAGACCATTGAACTGTGCCTGCGCCAAATACCCAGGCCCCTGCGCTATGTTTGTAAAGAGAGAGTTTGTGTGTTTTACCGGATATACTCGTAGATGATAGTAAGATTCTTCCCGGGGGATATTTACCATTCGGTTGCTCCCAGTCGAGTTCATACCCCAGCGTGTTATCAGAAAGCGTTGCGGTTTGTCCGGTGCCGAGAGATGTAATAATTGTATTTCTCCAGAAACGTAAATTTTTATAGGTATCAGGAACTTTTAATGGAGCACTGGCATCGAGCCAGCTTAACTGCCCGGTCAAAGCATTCTCTGGTTTGTTGCCATCATTGGCAGGATAGGGTGGGGTGCTTCCATCTCTCCATAAACCTGTCCACTCCGGGGAAGGATCACATTTGCTTCCGCAGGTGTTTTCACCCATCGTTCCTTCTTTATAACAAACCAGTGTGCGGTAAGCTGTGTTTGTTCCGTCAATACTATTTTCCCATCTAGTTTTCCAGTACACTTCGTTGCCACTGAAAAAAGCGAGGTGCTTCCCGTTATTCCGGGCAGCTTCTACATTGTCTCTATGTTCTTTTGACCAGTACTCGTCATGCCCGACGGACATGAATACTTTACGGTTCTGCATCAGGTTGGCATCCCGGGCTACATCTATACTGGTAGCGTAGGTTATATTGTATCCATTCCTTTCGAGCCAGCGGAGCATCGGGTATTCGGCGTTAAACAACCAATCTTCGGAAGAGCTGCTGCCTCCACCACCGCTGCGGGTAAGAAAGGGACGGTTATAACTCACTTTAACTGCATGCCCCCCGGGATAAGAAGTGCTGCCAACATATAAACTGTTGCCACCATATACATTATAGGCCTGCCAGGTTCCATCAGAAGTTTGAAATACAAGATCTGCCGTGCTTCCATCATCCCGTACAACAAATACGATATGACTGGCACCGCCATTACCTGTCCTTGTAAGTTTGGCTATATATATTCCGGATACGGCACCAGGAGGTACTGCCCATGAAGCAGATGTGGTCCAGTTGCCGCAGTCTACTAATCCCGTAGCCGGGTCAGTAAGCGGGGGAAGTTGTGCCGTTCCGGTAAAATTGCCAAGATTGGTGACCAGCCTGGCGCCGTCACCATTATAATATCCAAGCCTGTATATTTTGATATTGAATTGCGCAGCATCGGTAACATTGATCTTGAAAGAAACAGTTGATCCGTTGTCAACACTTAGTTCTGTTGCGAATCCCTGGATACTAAGATCACCTGCGCCGCTGATATCCCATTCAGAAGAAGGATTGCCCGGCAAATTATTTTCATCAACGATCACATTTTGAGCGGTTGCAAAAAATGAGGAGCTGGCAGCGATCAATACAGCACATAGCTGTTTACGCAGCACAGAGTGCATAAAGGTTCGGAACATGGTGGTTGTCTTTGGTGGTTAAATGCTTACAGGCCTCCCAATGGATATCTTCTTCTGGTGATTTTGTGGAGGATATGGACTTACAGCGTGGTGATTGGCTGCAGCCCGGTAGGTGGTACCGATCTACATTTCATTTAGCTACGGCGCGTAAAATACAGTAAAATTACTAAACATTCAACCCGTTGATAAATTCTTTTTCAAAAATGGAAAATCATTTAAATCAACAGGTTATATTAAAAAATATTCAAGGGTATGTAGTAAAAACCCGATCCGCTGGAGTTCGGACCGGGTTTAATAATTTGGGCTAACCCCAGGGGCGGGTTAATCTTCTTTTTTCCCGAATAATCTTTTTAATAAGCCTTTCTTTTTCTTGGGATCTTCGGCAGGAGAGCCGATAGGTTTGCTCTCATCGTCTTTTTTTATAGCGCTGGATTTTGTGACCGTATCTTTTTTTGGTGGCGTTTTGTTATCATCGTCCTTTACCGGTGTAGATTCCGGGCCGATATATTCACCACCACTATTATTATAGTCGTCTTCGGTACCCGCACCCTGGTCAATGCCTTCTGCACCGGGAACCGGGTCCTGGTCATCTATAAGGATATCTGCACTGTTGATCTCGTTCTCCAGTTCAGCGGGTTTTACAAACCTGGCATCCTTTTCAATACCGAGTCTTTTATCAGCCAGCACTTTTTTGAAAAAATGCTCCGCAATAGGACGGGCGATCCTGTTACCATCACCTGTGTTCCGCATGAAAGTATATTCGAAACCGACCCATGAGCCGGCCAGCAATTGTGGTGTATAACCCATGAACCAGGCATCGGCATTGTCATCGGTAGTTCCTGTTTTACCACCCATTTCGGCGGCACCTACCCGTGTCCTCAATCCCCTGGCTGTTCCTTTATCAACGGTTCCCTGCATCATTTTTGCCATGGTATAAGCGGTTACCTCACTCACCACTTCTTTCCGGTTCACGCTAAAATCAAAACGTTTGATCACATTCCCGTTACGGTCTTCAATACGGCTGATACTATAAGGTTTGGTAGAAAATCCACGACCCGCAAAAAGACTGTATCCCCAAAGCATTTCATACATCGAAAGGTCACAGGTGCCAAGACAAATAGAAGGGAAGGGCTTGACCGGTGTTGGGATATTGATCCGGCTGAGAAAATCGGCAAACTGTTTGGGTCCAACCTGTTTCATGATATAGGCCGTTGCACAGTTCTTGGAATAAGCCAGTGCATTCGCCATACTCATACTGCCACCGCCGCATTTTTTCCCGGAAGGAACCCATGCGTTGCCGCCAAAATTCTGCGCCACGTTCTCACATTCCGTTTCAGGTGTAAAACCTCTTTCCTCCATGGCCTGTGTATAGAGGAATGGTTTGATGGTAGAACCAACCTGTCTTTTTGTTTTCAGGTTGATATGGTCATTCTTATAGGTTTTGTAGTTGATACCGCCAACCCAGGCCCTTATTTCACCCGTTACGGGATCCATGGCCATAAAACCGGCCTGTTCCATCTGCAGGTGATATTTGATAGAATCAACCGGGGTCATCACGGTATCTTTTTCTCTTTTTGAATTCCAGGCAAACACTTTCATCTGTGTTTTTATATCAAAGCTGGCCCTGATCTCTTTATCGCTCAGTCCATCTTCTTCCAGGTTTTTCCAGCGGTCCGATTCTTTGATGGCTTTCTCAATGATCTTTTCATGGCCTTTCCAGATCGCACCTGTTTTGAAGTCGCCCCGCATATCAATACCTTTTTGAAGAGCTGTCATCTGCAATGCCACTCCTTCTTCCGCGTATTGCTGCATCTGGGGGTTGATAGTTGTATAGATCTTTAAACCGTCATCATAGATGCTGTAGGATTTGCCATTTGATTTCTTTACATCCTTCAATGCTTCTTTTACTTCACCTTTCAGTATTTCGCGGAAATAAGGAGCATAGCCGGTGTTCTCGTCCAGTTTTCTATAATTCAGTTTGATCGGTAATACTTTCAGCCGGGTCTCTTCTGCTTCTGATAATTTGCCGTTGATCACCATCTGGTGTAATACAACATTTCGCCTGTCTCTTGCCTGCACCGGGTTACGGCGGGGGTTATAGGTATTGTTCGCTTTCAGCATTCCTACCAGCACAGCCGCTTCTTCCACATTCAGGCGGTCAGGTTCTTTCTGGAAAAAAGTACGGGAGGCATTGCGGATACCATAGATATTGTCGCCAAACGGAACAGCATTCAGGTACAACGTGATGATCTCTTCCTTGGTAAAATTCTTCTCCAGTTTTACGGCAATGATCCATTCTTTCAATTTCTGGATCACACGAATCGCTTTATTGGAAGCCCGTTCATTGAAAAGGTTCAATGCCAGTTGTTGTGTGATCGTACTGCCCCCGCCCTGCCTGCCAAACGTAAGCATGGCCCGCATGGTCGATTTAAAATCGATACCGCTGTGTTTGTAAAAACGTTCGTCCTCGGTCGCCACCAATGCATCGATCACATGTTTAGAAATATCCCGGTATTTTACATTGCTCCGGTTGCCTCTTTCGGTATAGTATTTACCCATCAGCGTCCCGTCTTCGGCGTATACTTCCGAAGCCTGGAGAATGGAAGGATTTTCCAGGTCTTCCAGCGTAGGCATTTTGCCAAACACGCCAAAATTAGCAAGAAGGATAAGGATGACGAATGCGGCAAAACCGCCTATGAAAATTCGCCAAAAGATGCGCACTGCTTTTTTCATTTCTGGTAGTTGGTTATCAACGAAAGATAAAGGGTTTCAACAGGCCCTTGGTGAACCATGGGGCAGACCGAAATTAAGAAAATTCGAAGCGGCGGAACGAGGGAGCTCATTAATTTTTTGCCAAAACATATTTTAGCAATTCCCGGGTCAACCACTCCGGTAGCCTGAACCTGAACTGCTTGCGGCGGTTTCCTTATTTTTTAAAATTTCCCGGGAAAATACTGGTTGAGAAAAGCTTTATACGTTTCCAAGTTCTTGTTGAGCTTCAATAGTTCTAAATTGGACTCACTCAGGATCAGGAAACTGTACTTACCACCTTTCAGCCAGGGGAGGATCTCTGATGGCGTTCTTGGCTTTACACTCTCCACATAGACCATTGCGTCGGCTGCATCTTTGAATGGCGACATCAGCAGTATGCGGTTCTCCGCATCGATCTCTACCAGGTCGGCTGTCATGGTCTTATTATAGTAGGTATTCCGGTTGAAACGCATGAAGGCATTCCTCGCTTCGTTACAAAAAACAGGATCTACTTTATTCAGCAATAATACCACGTACTGCGGCTCTGCTGCATTGAATTTATACGGCGAATTCACGACGGGCGGTTTTGTGCTGACCGTGTCAGTGAGTGGTTTTGGATTGGTTACAACAGGCGGTTTTGTGCTGCTGGTATCCATGAGCGGCTTTGGCGGTTGCGTAACCACGATCGGTGGACGGTAGGTACCGCTCGTGTCGCGGGTAACATTCATCTTCCTCAATTCCTCTTCGATCTGCACCCTGCGGCCCAGAACATCCAGCAGGTTGGTAGCCCTGGCTGCAATAGGAGTATTGGGAAACTGGCTGAGAATGGAGTTCAGGACTGTTATCGCTGTGCTGTCTTCCCGCTGCTTGATATAATAGACCGATTCAATGTACAATAACTGAGGTGTCCAGTAATTTTTACCATACTGGCTGTCGGCCGTTTTTTTATCAGCAATGGCCTGTTCAAATTTACCCTCGATAAACAGGTCATAGATCTTTTCGTAAGCTTTTGTCGCCTCCGTATTCACCGAAGCTTTTGGATTCTTACCGGTGTTGATAATAGTGGTGAAATTGCTGGCGGCATATTTTTCGCCCAGTAATTTTTTGATCGCATCGGCTTTGGCTTTATCTCCGTTCTTATTATAACAGAAATACAGGTTGAAAAGTACTTCATCCATGTTGGTGAATTCAGGGAACCTGGTTCTTAGTTCTTCGAGTGTTGTGGTACCCAAATTACAATTCTCGATCTCCTGTATGTATATCTTGCCGAGCTCAAACAACGCTGCCTGTAATGAATCATTTGATTTTTGCAGCAGTTCCGGTGTCAGCGGGAGATTGGCATACATATCTTCAAAGGTCAGGCTGCCGCCAGTACCCGCCTGGTTGGTTCCCTGTTGGCCAACCGTGGCATTATTATTACCCTGTTGTCCGGCCAGGCCAGCATTGATGGAGGCGATGCGTCTCCAGTTATCCGTATTGGGACGGGCACCCCATTTGGATTTGAAATCATTTTGCCCGCGGGTGCGGAAATCGGCATTATAAAAATACCATTCACCTTTTGTCTGTGCCGGGGGGAAGAGTGTTGGCGCCGAAAAAGTCGGTCCTGCACTGATCGCTTCTTCTTTTAAACCTTGCTTTTTACGTAGTTCTTTCACCAATTTTTTTACAAAGTCCTTTCGCTCATCTTCGGTCATAGCCGCGATACGCTGCAGGCTGTCCTGTCTTTCTACTATTTCAAAATTGGTCGCCAGGTTACCCAGCATTGTTTTTCTTGCTTTGATAGCATCCACATCTTTCAGGGAAGGATCATCCAGGCGCAGGCTGTCGTAAAAATTGTAGGACTGCCGGTATAGCTGTTTGGAAAAGGATAATTCCGCCAGTTGGAGGAAGGTCTTATTCCGTAACGCAGGATTATTGCTGGTAAACTGGGTGCTTTTTTGTAACAGCTTTAATGCTTCGTCGACATTATTCCCTTCGAGTTGCATCTGTGCAGCCATATAATAAATAATATCCTGGTATTCTTCGTATTTATCCCGTTTGGCCATCTTGAGTAATTCGGCCACATTCTTATCGATCGTTTTTTCACCTTCATCCTTGTTCACACGGATCGCATACAGCCTGGCATAGATATCCAGGATGGGGTCGGTGGTATGACTGCTGACCTTTCCATAATACTTCTCAGCCTCTTTGTATTTGCCGCTCATTTCAAACAACTGGGCGACCAGGTATTCCCATCTTGCTTTTTCCTGGAGATTGGTCGCATTGCCCAATGCTTCTACCAGGTGCGTAGCGGCACTGTCCCACATATTCTGCTTGTAGAACCAGAATGCCTGTACCTCATGAAGATCGTTGACCAGTCGTTTGGGAAAATTGGGATCGTTGCGCAAGGTCACGATCATGCTGGCTGCTTCTGCGAACTCATCCTGCACGAGGAAATTCCGGATCTGCCAGATAAAAGCGTCGTTACGGCTTGGCGGTTCAGAAAATACCCTGCGGGGTAAACTATTCTTTTCTTTGGTAGAAATACTGTACGCCGAATTTCCGTCCATACCGCTACCGATCGTTTTATAGTAACCATCTTTCTCTTTGGGAGCGAAAGCATAGTTGATGAACTGGAACATCAGGTAAGCCGAATCAAATTTCTTTTGCAAATAATAAGATGCTCCCCAGAGCAGGTAAAGATTATCCACCCAATCGTTGCGGAGATCATGCAAGGCGATACCGGTCGATGATTTATAGGTGATGGAATCAAGTTGTACCGAATCCCCGGCTGTTACATCCAATGAGTAATTATAAAAGGGAAGAAGCTGTGAGTAGTCATCCGTAAAAGCGGTCTTGGCTCTCTCCAGTACTTCGTTCAGCTTATTATTGGCGTTGAAATAAAAATTGTAGTGGGTAATGGTGTTCTGAATAAACCGTTTGGGCAGGGTAAATTTCTTCTGATCGGACTTTTCCGATCGTAAAACACGGTCATCGTAGTCTTTGGGTTTTTTGATATCAAAGGAGATCCCCAACTGGCTGAAAACAGGCGTGCAGACCTGGCAGAGGGTGAAAAAGAGAGCGGCAGTAAAAATATATCGGATGGGTCGCATTAGGGGGCGCAATCTAAAAGCTTATTAACTGAATTTCAAATAATTTAGTATAAAAGTAAGGCAATTTTTTGATGCTAATTTGATAAGCGGAAACTGGCAAAACCACCCTGCTTTTCATACCTTTAAATCCTTAAAAGCAGGTTATGGCAAAATTAGACGCCGGTTCTACCCTGAAAAGGCTCAGAAACCGCTACAGGCTGGTGGTGATGAATGACGATACTTACGAGGAAGTGGTAACATTTAAGTTATCCAGATTGAGCGTCTATATCATGTTGAGCACAATATTTGTGTTATTGGTTGGCCTGACCGTAGCCCTGATCGTCTTTACCCCGCTCAAATATTATATTCCGGGGGCCAATACAGATTATAAATCGGTAACAGAGCTGCGCCAGTTGAAGTATGAAGCAGATGCGGCAGAAAAAAAGATCAAACTCCTGGAGCAAAAGGAAGAAGGATTGAGAAAAGGACCGTTGGCAGGAGATAAGACCATTGTACTGGATACTACCCGGCTCAATGTACCCAAACAGGAAGCTTCAGATGACTAGATAATCTAATACACTATGTTTAATACCAAAAACAAAACCGACATGCAACACGAAAAAACAAATGGCAGTGGCGCCACACTGATCGGTGCCGGCACTACACTTAAAGGAGACATCAGCAGCAACAGTGACCTCCGTATCGATGGTACCGTTATCGGCAATATCAACAGCTCCGCCAAGATCATCATCGGCAACAGCGGGGTAGTGGAAGGCGATATCACCGGTAACCAGGCGGATATTGTAGGAAAAGTATCCGGAAATATCCGTTCAAAGGAATTGCTCCAGTTGCGGGGAGAATGCGTGGTCACTGGTAACCTGTATGCAGGAAAATTACAGATAGAACCGTCGGCCACCTTCAACGGGCAATGTCATATGGGTGCTAATATTGTCGAGATGACCAGCAATGAACAGCAAACCTCCATCAAATAACCCTGACAGGGGTCCGGACAACAAACGTTTTTTACTACGTTATGCCAGCCTGGGTACACAATTATTAGTGGCCATCGGGCTGGCTGTTTTTATCGGGCTCAAAGCAGATAAATGGCTGAGGACATCACCATTGCTGGCCTGTGTATTACCTTTGCTCACCCTGTCGGCGATCTTTTATAAGGTCTACCGGGAAACAAGCAGGCCAAAGAAAGATGAAAAATAGAAAACCCTTGTTGCCTTCACTGCTTTTGTTTATTATCCTGAATGTCTTCTTTATACTGGGAAAGGATTTTTTAGGTAAACAGGGGATTGACTATGAAGTACTGATCGGCGGTAACTTGGTGATCTTTATCGCAACCGCTTTATCCTTTTATGTTTCACAACGTTCTATTAATTCAAAGAATCCCAATTCTTCGGTCCGTTCCTTATACGGAAGTTTCATGGTAAAATTCTTTGTCATTATCATCGCCGCGTTTACGTATATCATGATCGCCAAAAAGGAAGTGAACAAACCAGCGCTGATGATCTGCATGGGTCTATACCTCGTGTATACTTTTTTGGAAGTGGCCTCCCTGCAAAAGTTATTGAAGCAACGAAAGAATGCCTAAGAAAGAAGTCCCCCTTGATCACCTGAACAATTATTTACCACCCGGCACGGGAGATGCTGTGGCGTCCTACCTGCAGCAATACCATGTACATTTAACGATCGCCCGGGAAAGAGCAAGTATACTGGGAGATTATCGCCATCGCACGGACCAGACCAATCACCGGATCAGTGTCAACGGCAACCTTAATCAATATTCTTTCCTGGTGACCTTATTGCATGAACTGTCCCATTTGCTCACCTTTGAACGATTCGGCCGGAGAGTGCAGCCACATGGCAGGGAATGGAAAACGATTTTTGGTCAATTATTACAGCAGTTCATAACAAACAACGTATTCCCGGCTGATATCGAAAAAGAATTATTGCTTTCCCTGGATAACCCCGCTGCCAGCAGCTGCGCTGAAGCCGGGTTATTAAAAGCACTAAGGAATTATGATCAGAAAGGGAATAACCAACACCTGGTTGAAGAACTGCCACCGCATAGTTTATTTAAAACAAAAGATGGAAGGGTATTTCAAAAAGGCGAGAAGCTGCGGAAGCGTATCAAGTGTAAAGAGATCGCAACGGGTAAATTTTATTTATTCAGCCCGGTTTATGAAGTCGTTAGACTTGAGTCTTGAGTCTTGAGTCGTTAGCCCTGCGACTTTAGTACTTTTCTGTGCGTACAGGAATCTGGCTCCGGACTCCGAACTTTCGACTACAGACTTCTAAGCATCCATAAACTGCAACCCGTATGACCGCTGTTGCCCATGGGTCCTTTTAAATATTCAAAACCAAATTTTGCATATACATTCAATGCCTGTTTCAATTCGGGCATAGTCTCCAGGTAAACTTGTTTATAACCCGTCTCTTTGGCGAAGGATATGCTTTTTTCGATCAGCGTTCTGCCCAGCCCTGTTCCTCTAGCCTGGGGTAATAAATACATTTTCACCAGTTCACAGGTATCGGTGGGTAATCCATCGGTAGGGTAGATGCCTCCGCCGCCGACGATTTTGTTATTCAATTCGGCAACAAAATACGCAGCGCCTTCTTTTTGAAACAGTTCATACAAGGCATCCGTGGTCGCATCATAATAGACGGTGCCGGGATGATTGGCACCAAATTCTGCCAG
>JANOHQ010000177.1:0-3493 GCA_031406595.1 Chitinophagaceae bacterium | reverse complement strand
ACACTGTCCTTTAGTCATGTAGGTGGCGGGTTGATAACAAATGATGGGGAAGAGCTGGCCTATTTCTCTATTGCCGGCGCCGATAAAAAATTTGTATGGGCCAAAGCAAAAATTGAATTTGATAAAGTAGTTGTATGGAACGACAACATTACCGATCCAATGTACGTGCGTTACGCATGGGCTGATAATCCTGTCGGAGCTAATCTTTATAACAAGGAAGGGTTACCTGCATCGCCTTTTGAAACTAATAAATAAAACAACAAATGAAACAAACAGTATTTTTTGCTTTACTTGCCACTTTGCTTGGCGGAAGATCATTGGCCCAAAACAAGATCGTAATTGATGCATCCAAAGCGAAAGACAGCATCAATAAAAATATCTATGGGCATTTTGCCGAACATCTCGGGAGGTGTGTATATGACGGATTGTATGTTGGTGAAGGCAATAAAAAAATCCCCAATAAAAACGGTATCCGGCTGGATATAGCAGAAGCCTTAAAGAAATTAAAAGTTCCTGTGTTGCGCTGGCCCGGCGGATGTTTTGCCGATGCTTATCACTGGAAAGAGGGTGTTGGGCCAAAGAATAAAAGAAAACCCATTGAAAACATGTGGTGGGGTGGTGTAAGGGAAGACAATAGTTTTGGTACGCATGAATTTCTTGAACTATGCGAAATGATCAATGCCGAACCTTATCTCGCAGTGAATATGGGAAGCGGGACCGTGGAAGAAGCGGCCGATTGGGTAAAATATGTGAATCATGCTAATGGCAGCAGTGCACTGACTGATTGGCGCCGGCAAAATGGAAGAGCAAAACCCTGGAATGTGAAATATTGGGGCGTTGGTAATGAATCATGGGACTGTGGAGGCCACATGTCGGTGAATTATTACATTGACCTGTATAACCGGTATGCGACCTTCATGACCAATTACAATAACAGCGAAGGTTTGTTTCGTATAGCTGTTGGCCCCGGTACCGAAGATTTTAAGTGGACAGAGGCACTGATGCGGGATATTCCCCGCAAAATGATCGATGGCGTTTCTATTCATCATTATTCAGTGATCAACTGGAGCAAAAAAAGTTCAGCTACCCAGTTCAGCGAGGAGGAATACTTCCGCACAATGGAACAAGCATGGAGAATGGAACGGATGATTGCAGGAAATAAAGAAGTGATGGATAAATATGATCCCCAGAAGAAGGTGGCATTAGTAGTGGATGAATGGGGTGGCTGGTATGAAGTGGAGCAGGGGACCAATGGCGCTTTCTTATACCAACAGAATACGATGAGGGATGCTATGATCGCCGGGCTTACGCTGAACATATTCAACAACCATTGCGACCGGGTACGAATGGCCAACCTTGCACAAACCATCAATGTGCTGCAGGCAGTTATTCTTACCAAAGATGCAAAAATGCTCCTGACGCCAACTTACCATGTGATGGAGATGTACAATGTGCACCAGGATGCAGCCCTGCTTCCACTCACCATTACCAGCAATGATTATGTACTGGGTGATAAAAAAATAAAAGCCGTTTCTGCCTCTGCTTCAAAAGATAAAAGCGGGAGGGTCCATATTTCACTGGTGAATATGGATGCACGGAATGCCCAGCAGGTGAGTATTGATCTTGGCGGCTTACCTGTGAAAACGGTAACTGGCCGCATACTTCGTTCGGAAAAATTACAGGATCACAACTCTTTTGAAATTCCCGGAAAAGTAAAGCCACAGCTTTTTAATGATGCCAGGCTGGCAGGTGATAAACTTGAACTCACTATTCCTCCTTTTTCCGTTGTTGTATTAAAGCTTTAATAACCATTACATTTTGCTATGAACAATATAAAAGAGACAGGTCTGATATTTTTATTCTTTTTTTGTTTCCAGGCATGTATTGCACAGACAGGTGTTAATACTATCAGTAGCCCGGATAAAAATATTCTTGTAACATGTACTATTGAGAAAGCAGTATACAGCGTATCCTATAAAGGGGTGCCTGTTCTTAAAGATTCAAAACTGGGTTTGATCAGGGAAGACGATGATTTTTCGAAACACTTAAAACTGGTTAAAGTTTCAATACCAGCTATTGTAAAGGACAGTTACAGCCTGCTGACGGCAAAGAAGAAGAATATTATCTATACGGCAACGCAACGGGTTTTTGAAACCCAAACCGCTTCGGGCCAAAGAATGAACATTATTTTCCGGGTGTCCAATGACGGCGTGGCGTTCCACTATGAATTTCCCGGAACATCAACCGATATTAAGAAGATCACCACTGAATTGACCAGTTTTCATTTTAATGAGGGAACAAGAGCATGGCTGCAACCCAAAACAGAGGCGCAAAGCGGGTGGGAGCATAGCAACCCTTCCTACGAGGCGCATTATATGATGGATATTCCTGCGGGTACCCCGTCACCCGGTAAGAACGGCTGGGTATACCCCGCATTGTTTCAGTACAAAGGCGTCTGGATCCTGATTACAGAAGCAGCATTAGGCAGAACTTATTGCGGAACTGCACTGCAACAGTATTCACCAAACAATGAGTACAGTATCAATTTTCCCCAGCTCCCCGAAAAATTCCCCAATAGAGAATTAAATCCGCAATCAACCTTACCATGGAAAACTCCATGGAGGATTATTGCTATCGGGAATTTAAAAGCTATTGTTGAATCAACATTGGGAACCGATCTTGCCTTACCCGCTAAAAAAATGGACGCTTCTTTTATTAAGCCGGGCAAATCGTCATGGAGTTGGATATTGAAAAAGGATGACTCAACAGTTTTCAGTGTTCAGAAAAAGTATATTGATTATGCAGCTGCGATGAAATGGCAGTATTGCCTCATTGATGCCAACTGGGATACAATGATCGGTTATGATTCCATCCAAATCCTGTCAAATTATGCCGCTCAAAAAAATATTGGCCTTTTACTATGGTATAATTCTGCGGGCGACTGGAATACAGTAAAATATCATCCAAAAGATAAATTGTTGACGCAGGAAGGGCGCCGGAAAGAGTTTTCAAAATTGCAGGCAATGGGCATTAAAGGGGTAAAGATTGATTTTTTTGCCGGTGACGGGCAGGCAATGATAAATTATTACCTGGATATCCTGGAAGATGCTGCCCAATACAGATTGCTGGTAAATTTTCATGGCGCCACTTTGCCAAGGGGTTTGCATCGTAGCTATCCTAACCTGATGACTGTAGAAGCTGTACATGGTTATGAAATGATCACTTTCAACCAGCGGGATGCAGATCTATATCCAAAGCATGCAACCATGACCGCTTTGGTACGCAATGCTTTCGATCCTATGGATTTTACTCCTGTGTGTCTTTATAAAATTCCACACATAAAAAAGTCAACTACGTCTGCATTTGAACTGGCAACATCCGTTCTTTTTTTATCAGGCATTCAGCATTATGCGGAAAGCCCCGATGGGATGGAACATGTACCGGGATATATAAAAGATTTTTTGAGAAACCTGCCTGGTAACTGGGATGACGT
>JANOHQ010000172.1:0-22992 GCA_031406595.1 Chitinophagaceae bacterium | reverse complement strand
CATTCTAACCAAACGAACTGTCACATCATAAATTGGCTAACTATATTCTTTGGATGGGCCAAGAGTGCTTCAACCCTATCTCGTGTTGCCTTTTTGAGGTTTTTTTCTCTGACTAATGCTTCTGCTTTCGATGAATGTTGTTCAACGTATACTAGCTTCCAAGGCACTTTATGACAAGTGTAACTACATTCTTTATTATTATGTTGAACTAATCGTAACTGCGGATTTTCAGAGTAGCCTTTGTAATAGGAGCTATCTTGAAGGCTTTGCAATATGTAGACATAAAAAAACATAAAACAAAAAAGCCCCGAATTACTTCAGAGCTTCTTGCGGACCGGACGGGACTCGAACCCGCGACCTCCGCCGTGACAGGGCGGCATTCTAACCAACTGAACTACCGATCCAATTCCTGAAATACACCTTATGGCTTCATTTTCAGGACGGCAAAGATAGCCCTGCAATCTTTTTTAACCAAAAGTTTTTCTGGTGTTTAAGCAATGAAAAACAGTACTTAAGTTGAGTACTCTTTTGTATGAAGATTAATGATGTCCCGATCTGTCAAGTTTCTTTGAGACTGGTAGTTAGTCGCAGACTAACCACAACCGTTCGAAATTATTCTATTTATTAGGCATACTATTGAGAACGGGGGGTTTTCTGATCGTCAAAATTTATTAGCTATTCAACTCAGTCCATATCAAAAAGTTGAAACCGAGATATCGCTATTTACGTCTATCAAAGAGCTGATTGTAGAAGCATAAAAGAATAGTGTCGGGAATATGAACCTTTCACTAACAGGATACCAGTATTACTCATGCTTTATATTTGTTTATTCTGCATTTATCGCTGCAATATTTTACGTCGTCCCAAACTGTTTCCCATTTTTTGCGCCAGCTAAAAAATCTTTTACATGTGGCACATATTTTCCGGGGCAAATTTTTTTTCTTTATACTTTTCAAAGTTTATCTTGTTGAAATACTATTCGCAGTAATACAGAACTTAGGGCCTGGCATAAGCCAGGCGACCTATTTCTTTAGCAATAAAATAGGCGTCCAGCCCCTGGCTGATTAATATCTCCGCTTCTGACAGTGCTACAAATCCATCCCTGCCAGCCCATGAGGCATTTATTTCCACCTGTATTATACTGCCAATAATAAGTACCGTGCCATTCAAAGGGATATCCATTTTTTCTTCGAGATTTATAGCAATCTTTATAACGGCTTCGGCCACAAAAGGTGCCTGGCAACAGGGGTCTTTCTCCATAAATTAAAACTACTGCGTTTTAACTGTTTCCTTATGAGCGTAATTACATCCGCCTCTGAAAAATGAAACTGTAATTTGATGGCTTCAAACGGAGTTTTGTCTTCCCATGCCATTTCAATTATACTGTCAATATCATTTTGGTTCAATCAATTAAAGATTTAGAAAGTAGTTCGCTTCCATTTTACGGAAACAGGCGAACCTTCTGCAACCAAAACTGAATCAGGCTGACAATTATTTAAAAAGGCAAAATCACTGCCATACATTGATATAAAATCACACTGAATTGAATAATCTGTTACTTTATTGAGCAGCCATTTTGGATGATTTACCCTGTACTCCTGTGAAAGCTGGTTATCTATTTTTGTATAACCATAGTAATGTTCAAAGATGAATTCTTCTACACTTCCGGGCGCCATTTCTTCCTTTTGTTTAACCGCATTGGCTAAGATGTGATTCCATACTTTGTTTATTTTCCATTGATATTTAATAAACTTGGATTTATCGGTAATGCCTATTGTATTTTTTGTCGGGATGGCCATGTAGTGTTCTTTATACAACCTGTTGGCGAGCCATGCCACCGGCTTAAAAGGAACGGTTTCGCCAATAAAAACTACGCCTCTTTTTATTGTAGCTCCCTCAATTCTCTTTACATAGAACCGGAGATTAATCTCTTCAAATGTTCCAAAAAAAGGTATTGGTATATTAAACAGGCGAGTTTGTTTGAACATAAAACCGACCAGGCTCACATAAGTTTTGCTATTGTAAAAATCAAGTTCCACCCCTTTAGGCAGATAGGGTCGCAATACACATGAATCCACTTCATAGTTTGCCATGATTAAATTTTCCCAGTGTGCTGATAAAAATGATTTCGCCATTTTATGATAAGAATTTATTGAAGAACTGGCTAACTCTTTAAAGACGACATTCCACCATCAACATGTATTATTTGCCCGGTTATCCAGCTTGCTTTTCCGGAAAGTAAAAATTCGGACATATTTGCGATGTCTTCAGTTGTTCCAATTCTTTTTAATGGGTGTCGTATAGCATTGGCTTGTCTCTTTTGTTCAGTATTTAAAAAAGGAGCTGCCAATACAGTATTTGTTAATGAAGGAGCAATGCAATTTACCCGTATCGCAGGTGCATATTCTGTAGCTAATGCCTTTGTCAGTCCTTCAAGAGCACCTTTAGACGCTGCAACCTGCGCATGAAAAGGCAAACCGCTCTTTACCGCAACGGTAGAAAATAAAAGAATAGAAGCATTGCCAGCTTTCTTCAAGGCTGGCAATGCTGCCTGAATTAAGCTAATGGCGCCAATTACCTGCAATTTATAATCTGTTGCAAAATCTGACGGTTTGATTCTTTCAAAAGGCCGTAAGTTGATACTGCCAGGGCAGTAAACCAATCCGGTTAATTCATCGGGTATGAAATTTAATAGAGGATTTTCTGCTAAAACATCTAAATAATGAAAGTGGATATGTGGGTGGTGAACACTTGGCTCATTTTTATAAAAAGTAGCAATGACTTGTTTGCCGGATTGAGCAAGTTGATTCGCCAGTTCATTTCCGATACCCCCGGAACCGCCGATTATTAAGTAGTTGTCCATTGTTACTATAATTTGATTTCAGGACCAATTGTATTTTTCGGGTTTGATATTTAATCTTTTAAAACCTGGCAGATGATACAGGAGAATCTTTTTATCCTGTTCAATAAGAAATGAAAGTTTAGATTATATGTTCTGAGATTTCAGTACAATTAATTAAAACATATAGCACAAATTCTCTTAATAGTGAAGTATTACGATTTTTGCTTTTTCATTTCCCTGAGGGCCAGTAAAAAGCCTGCTGCGAACAGCAGTGTAATAAAAACTGCGAAATATGGTATTAGTTTAATCATTTTTCTTTTTGTTTAGCAGTTTTAAATAAATCCCGAAAGCCAGTATGGAGGGCACCCAGAGGCCAATAAATATGGCGGGCGTCGACTCGCCTTTAAAATATAAAATTTCAGAAAAAACAAGTGAAAGGAATGCAGCAATAAATAATAATTTATCCGTTATTGTGAAGTTTTTCATGTCTGTAGGTTCAGTTTATTAATACAAAAATTATTTTATGATACACATTCAACGGCGCAGAATCGGACATTTATACACAGGATTAATTTTCAAAAATAAACCCCTGACATTCCTTTATCCGAGGTAACAACCAAGATTTTTGGATATTCATTATCATCGGTTACCCACTTTTTTAATATTTCACTGTTGATTGGTTCATAAATGTCTTTATTTTCTTGTTCCTCTGGGAGTGCCTTTATTGGCACCAATAAAATATAGTATGGTTCAGTATAATCAGAGTGCCTGTCAATCGTAAGCCCTTTGATCTGAAAATATTTATACCCCGTTCTTTCCAGTTCATCCACTATTTTCTGTGTAAATGCTACTGTTCTTGACATTGCTTCATCGATTCCTCTTTTCATATACTACTTAATAGCGGTAATTAAAATAAGTGCTATACACCCCAGACAACAGTAATTATGTTTAACCATATGTACTAATAAGTTAAACGTCTGGTTGAACTAAAAGGTTCAGGGAATTCAAATAAATAATACAAATTGGAATTAAAATCAGCTGTCTTTTGTCACCAAGGGTCTGCTTTAAAAATGAGACAAAATTGGCCGCAATACAAAGCCAATCTCACCCCTTTTCGCTATTGTCTCCCCTTCCCTTCCTCCAGACCTTTGAATCGCTAAAACAACCAGGCATGAAGACCTTATTCTTTCTTTTACTGACCGTGGTAATATACCAAACCACCACTGCCCAAAACAATATCGGTATCGGCACTGCCGCTCCAAATCCAAGTGCACAATTAGAAGTGGCAAGTGATAGCAGGGGCTTGCTTATCCCTAGAATGACCACTATCAACCGGGTGCTGATCACCAGCCCGGCCAATGGTTTGCTGGTGTATGATACCACGCAGCACAGGATATATCAATACCAGAATGGCGGCTGGCGGTATTTCATCAATGACGACTACTGGAGAAAATCGTCTACTCATGATTGGGTGTATACCAGTACGGATAGTATCGGGGTCGGAACTTCATCACCAACACAACGCCTCGATGTAAACGGCAATATCCGCAGCCGCGATGATATACTTGCCGATGGCAAGGTTATCGCTTCGGGCATCGTATCCGGCAGCTCCTTACAAACTCCCGGCAATATAGTGGCCGCTGGTATCGGTGTCATCAGCGGGGATTTTAGCACCAACTCCGACCTGTCAGTAGGCGGCAGCTCGTCACTGACGGGAAATGTTACCACCGAAGGCGACATGATAATCAACAAGTCAGCAGGAACACTGCAATTAAGAGAAGGCAACAATGTAAGTAAAGGCTTTTATCAATTGACGGGGGATGATGTACGGCTCGGTATCTATTCCTCGAATCCGGGCGGCCGCATCATTTTACGGTCCGGGGGTACAGACCGGTTGACGGTCTTTGAAAATGGGAATATCAATATTGGCAGTACAGCATCTAATTCGGCCAGGCTGAGAGTATCAGGTGATATTTCGGTGCAGGATGATGTGATCGTACAGAACGATGTAAAAGTGGCCGGCAGAGTTTCCAGGAGCACTGTTCCCGGGAACAAAGATTTTCTGCCGATATGCTTTGGACGAATAGGCGAAGACGGGTCCATCATCAGCGGTTCCGGGAATTTTACAGTCAACACACCCGCCGGTCATACCGGTGAGTACCAGATCACCTGTGCGGGTATTACCGGGAATGTCGTTTGCGTCGGCACGGCACGCTATGCCTGCGTTATTTATATGGTTTACGATTCAGGTACTACGGTAAAGGTTTTTTCTAAAGGCGTATCCGATGGCAATGCAACATATTCCCCGTTCTCCTTTATTATGTATAAGGGTGATTAATTGTCTCTGCTGATAAAGCTGCAGAAAATATAACCTGCTCTTCAGGAGCGGACCTGGCAGAGTTTACCTGCACCGGATGGATTCAACTACCCGCGAAAAAATTGCGGAAACTGTAAAAAAACCTATTAAGCAGGGAAAGTCAGAAATTTCGGATTATCAGAAGAATCAACGGATAAATATCAGGACTTTGGGGTTCTTTCAATGATTTAGCCTTGCGATGCAACTTCATTTCCCTCCGCATCATAAAAGCCCGTTTTAGGATCTTCGGTGAAATCAGTAAGGTTTTGAGCACTGCTGGTCTTGATCAACATTTTCCATGCCTTATCATCCAGTTTGGGTTGATCATCGGCGCTATCAGTCACCGCTTTTTTCTTTTTTACCTGGGTCACATATTTGTTATGGTAAGAATCAATGTCAAGATTAGATTGGGTGGCACTATCCAAAACAGATTTAGACGCTTTTTTGGAGATTTTTTGCGTGAAGTTCCAACCCGGGTTTTTGGACTTTACTTTTTTGAGATCCATACTTGATTTTTTTTTTCAGTTTAAAGTTAGGATTTTTTATTGGTGTTACCAGCCAATTCCAAGACAGGTAAACTGGTGTAACATCTTTACCTCAACAGCTTTATAAATTTCCTTGGTCAGACCATGCGGCATTTTCACACTGTATTCCATCTTGGCCTGGAATAAAGCCTCTGCAGGTGCCATGCCTTCCGCTATATTTTCCCAAAACGAATTGTGCATCGGTATACCAAAGAAATTCTGCCCTTTGATACGCGAAGAATAATGTGCCGCAGTACAACCAACAAACCCACTTACCCCGGCTTCCAAAAAGGCCAGCGCGATAGATTGGTCCGCAGTCCTCGCCCGGATTTTTAGCCCGGCTTCCATCCTGTCGGCTTTGGGTAATGCCACCAGAGCTCCGTAACAACAACCGGTAAACACCACTGATCCCTGGCAGATCTCTGGTACATTAAAAATATCAAAGGCTTCATAGTACCCGTCCCTGGATCCGAGTTCACCTGTAAACCGCGTGGCGTCATTGGCATGTCCGTGTAACATGAAATAGATCGCTCCCTTCATAGATTTCGCATTCATTGTTTTCGGGGAACAATTTTCGGAAACCTCGAGCAGGTTATCCGCTTTAAAGGGCACCGCTTTAAAAACCTCTTCGGCAAATGGACGTTTAATATTCCTCAACCCATACTTATGTGCAATGCTATAGGACGGAGCCTTGAGCGCATTCATCACCAGTGTTGCCGATTTTCCATCCGGGATCCGGCTCACAGGAAACTCCGGTAGCAGATCACCCTCCCGGTCACCATAGATATCGTCGCTCCACACAATAAAATCATCCCGGTCCCATTCTTCGCCCTGGCTGGCCTCATCATTTTCAATATCATTCAACATTTTTTCACTCAGTACATTCAACTGGAGGGCCGGCAACACATCATACCCACCAATGATCACAACACCCCGCGTATCATTTGAAAGCGATTTACGGAACTCCCCCGCTGCCTCGGCAGCATCTTTGGGAACAGGCAGGTCAACAAATCGTGTGTGAGGAATGGCCCGGAGCCAGGCAATCATTTCTTCCGTTTCCGTCCGACCGATATTTTCCCTGAGTTTTGCTGTACAGGTTACAAAAACAAGATTATCGAAGCGCCCCAGGCTATCTCTTCTTTCCGCAGGGGGAGATGGCTTTGGCTCATTCAATTTTTTTTTTCACCATCTACTTCGATGGTGATCCGTACGCTCCTGTTTTCCGGAATGACAGCGGCAAACTGGATATGACTGCCTTCTGTTGATTGTAATAGTTCCATGCCTTTTGCCGGGGTGGTCTTTGGAGTAACACCAGCCTCACCCACCGTCACTGCGCCATCATCTGTTCGCCGTTTCTGGTTTTTGGTAAAAGTGTTTACGTCCCCCTTCGATATCCACATCGAAACGTCGCCGGAATCGTCCTTCCCAATTTTGATCAGGCCATTCCGGTCAGTACGTACAAATGTGATCTCTTCTTTCTTTTCTTTCAACACATCCAGCATATCCGGATCGGGATGATGACTATCATAAAGCCCCCCTGTATGTCCAAAGAATTGCGTACCGGCCCCGATCCATTTCTCCAGCATGTCGCGGTCAATTCCATTATAGGAAGTGTGGTGAGATGTTTTAATAAATTCGTACGGCCCTGCTTCATCAATCTTTGCACGGAGTTTTTTCATTTCCGGGTCGAGGCCCTGAACTTCAGGAATGGCAAACTGCATATCACCGGCAAGTAATGCTGGCCAGGCTTTAGGCCCCTTCGATTTGAATTTGAGAACAATGCTCTCGTTATTGATCGATCCTTTGTTCTTTACTGCATCTGAGACCAACTCGCTATCCGTCACACCCGGCTGAAATGCCCTTCTGTATTTCTCCACCATGTTTGGTGCGGAATCGATGGCTGTATTAGTAGTGACAAATTCCTTCAACGTATCAATGGTACCAATCAATGCATCGCGGGTCAAATCAAGATGTTTTTTTGTAGGCCCAAGTATCTTCATACCCATACTCTTGAATTCGTTCTCAAGTGCCGTGTAGTTATCTGCATCCACACCACTAAAGATCATCACGTCGGAATTGGCTTTCAGCGTCCCGATCATTTCCTTGTATCGATCGACCAGTTTTCCTGAAGCGTCAATGAATTCCTCAAGCTCGCTGTCCGTAAGAAATGAGTGATCTTCCTCAAGTAACGCATCTACGAAACTATCTGTTGGTCCGGAATCGATCGCACCTGCGCTCCATCTGAAATCAGGATTCATCAACAGGCATTTTCCGGCCGTGATATCTCCATTCTTTACCAATTCAGGCAGACAACCGATATGGTCGTCATGAAGATGCGTTATCACCAACAGATCAAAATGATAAGGTGCCTCCTGTTCAAAAATGGCCTTGAATTGCTTTTTGAGCAACGCTGAATCGCCTTTGTGAGCGCCGTCAATCAGGATCTTTTTTTCATCAGTATGAACCACCACGCAATCGCCATACTCGCGGGTGCCTACGTCGAGAAGATAAATTTGCATAAGAGTTAGATAGGTTGAGAATAAATTTATTCCAGTTTATGTTACCGGAAAATTATATTTCGGGGTAACCCGCAAGTATTTCCACTTAACATAGCAATAGTTTTCTTTGGGTCAGTAAAACCCATCGAAACCACGCCCGGCGGGTTTTAAACCCAGCAAATCCTGGTTACCAGGCAAAACCTCCTGATTAACAATGTAAATAGAGATGCAGCCTGCCCTGACAAAGGAAGGGTGATTTAGTTAAAAGCCCCGGTTTGCTAATAAATATCGATGCGGATCTCCCCAAGATAAGGCGACAGGTGTTTTGTGTTATGAAATACACGGTATTCGTGGATCTCTTTTGTCTCCTGGCAGCAATAAGTTTCCACATAACAACTCGGTAGCTGGAAGAGAAATACCATGTAATCATTAACCACTCTTTTGGCGATGGGAACACCCTCCTGAATGACAGCAGATCTCTTTTCTTCCTGTGTTAACACAATAAATTCTGATAGTTTCATAAATGCTGATTTTAACGGTTACGAAAAAAGGCAATTACTAAACAAAGAAATTCAAAGGCTAAAAAACTATAAACTAAAATGGGCTGGACTGAGAGTTTGCCGGTCACCGGCCGATGCAGGATACAAATATAAAAAGTGAATGGTATTCAGGCAAATACTATTTCCCGAATCCACTGACACCTGCCTGCTCCCTGAAAGACAGGAGGAAGGATTTGCCGTACAAGGGTAGCCCGACCAGTATTTGACCGGGTTATTACTACTATTGAAAATGCAGGGGTTGAATCTTCAAAAACTACTTACTGACCGCTTTCTTTGCTTCCTTCTTTGCTTTCCTGGTCGCCGTGTTCACTTTTTTCTTTGCCGCAGAAGCTTTCTTTGCAACTTTTTGTGCAGAGTCTTTTACGTTCTTAGCAGCTTTCTTTACCGCCTTTTTTACTTTTTTAGCCGCTGTTTTCTTGGCACCGGTAATGCTTTGCAGTTTTGCTTTGGCATTGTCGATCACCTCGCCTGCTTTTCGCAGAAGCTGATTTTTTCTTCCGACTACCGTGCCTGCAATAGACCCGATCTTTTCAGCCACTTTCAGAACGCCGGATTTAGTTTTTGTCGCGGACTTTTTTGTTGCCATGTGTTAATTTTTATTATTGAAGGTACGATCAGAAAATCCAAACGATCATTTTATAAGTCAACCAAACTAAACCAACCAATACTCCCAATACTACAATGACCACGGGGATGATAACTTTTTTTGCACTTCCCTGGTACCTGCCTTCGGTATAATGTTGTTGTAATAATTTCATGTTTCGCTGATTTGCTTTAAACGCCACATCGAAAATATCACCGAGGACCGGCACCGCCCCAACCAATGCATCAAGAACGATATTGAAGATCATCCTTGCCAAAACAAACCCACTTGCTCCTTTATTGATGGCGATCGATAGGAGATAACTGGAGATAAGAAAAGACACAAAATCTCCTACCCCCGGCACCAGCCCGATCATGGCATCCACACCAAACCGGATATTGGTGCCCGGTATGCGGAATTGGGCATCCATCAATTTTGAAAGCGCCGCTAAATTTCGGAGCCCGGGTGGAATTGTTTTTTTTGTAGCCATTCACTGATATTATGGCTATAGCATACCAATTTGATGCCGCGGTTCATCCCGGCTCCGTATGAATAGCAAATGTGTTCGGGGGCGACTGTTTGAACTTATTAATTATTTGGATAATATTTTGGACAGCGATGAACGGGTAGCGTCTCACCCAATGGCTATCGCGTTTTAGATTTAGCCGTTCAAATGAGAATAATTGAACCCTATAGGCACATTAGGAACATAGGCAAACACATAGATCTCTATGTGAAATCTATGTGCCCCTGCCTGCCGGTAGGTAGGGTTCAAAATAATTTCAACCTGAGAGACTACTGATAAACACTGTGACCCGGCGAGCGGAAGCTGGCGTATCATATCGCTCAGACTACTAAGTACTGTTACTTAAAGGTCCAAATTAAACCCATCTGTCGCTCAAGCAGTTAAAAACGCGTGGAAAAATATTAACATTCAACCGGGCTATTTTTTAGGTGATTCCTGTAAATTCGCTCTAATCCAAAACAGCCCCTGCGAATTAATTTCAGTGGGCATTTTTATTGGCTTGATTTTGGTTAATAGTCCGCGCCACCCTGAATAAAACTGCTACCGACACCTTAATATCCTATTGATTAATCCCGTAAGTACGGGCCTGGTTAAATCTAAGTAGTAATGAAGAAAAAGTTCAGTGGTTTTTATCTTCTTGTATCATCTATTGTCATCACGATCCTGCATATCCCTTTTGCATTTGCCAAATCAGCATCTGCAGCAGGAGTCAGGGCATTTACACGGTTGCCGGAAGCTTCGCCCAAAGAGCAGCCCGTGATCCCTGCACCAGCACCGATGCCGGTAAAAAGATCTATATATGACAGTCTTCACCTGAGTTTGAAAGGACTGAGCCAGCAGGCATTTGATTTTGCCCGGCAAGGTCTTCAGAAACTGGTGGAAGAAGGCAAACTCTTCAATGATTCCATTATTTCCATTGTTGATTTCAGTCTGCCCAGCAGCGAAAAAAGACTGTTCGTACTGGATATAAAAAACTATAAAGTGCTTTTTAATACACTGGTTGCGCATGGACAGAATACAGGCCGCGAATGGGCCAGTTCGTTTTCCAACCAAAACGAATCCCATAAAAGCAGCCTGGGTTTTTACAGGACCATGCAAACCTATGAAGGTGGTAATGGTTACTCACTCAAACTCGAAGGACTGGAGAACGGCATCAATGACAAAGCCTATGAAAGAGGTATCGTGATGCATGGTGCCGGATACGTGTCGCAGGAACTGGCGAATGCCCGCGGATGGGTTGGGAGGAGTCATGGTTGTCCAGCGGTGCCGGAACAGCTGAACAAACCTATTATCAATACGATTAAAGGCGGTACTTGTTTCTTTGTATATCATCCCTCGTATATCAGCCGCTATCAGGTACTGAATTAATATTTAAGGTTGAAGATTTTGTCTTCCATCCATTTTACGTGAAGCAGTGCGTTATACTTTGATCATTAATGATAACTTCTTTCCTGCCTTTTTTTGTGGAAAAAAAGGGTAATCCGATAGGATTACGAAAAAAAAGCCACGGACAAACGAAGCTTCGCCGTTTGTCCGGTCAATGGAACAATTAGTCAATGAATCATCAACTTTAGGGCTGGATGTAGCTTCGTGTTATGCGGAGTGCAAAAGGCGCTGGTCCCGCAGATGAGGAAAACTGAGAAAATTGATGCGTTTATTTCATCTGCGGGAAGGCGCTGGGAATTCACTAAGCCGTTGTTGCGTATCATTCACGGATCAAAAAACAGCAGAACATACGTGACTTTCCACGCGCCTTTGCGGCGACATCGCAAGGCTTCAATCACAACATACGTTTCAAGAGCCGCAACAGCGCTTCCAGGGTCTTCGGATAACACGAAGAATAGACTCGCCCTAAAACCCGTGCAATTTCATGCTTTCCCCCGACGGGTTGCGAAGCACGCAAAGAGAAGAATAGAGATTCCCACTTTAACCCGTCTTGACTTTTTGCTCCACTTTTATGTCAAAGACAAAAGTGGAAATCATAAATAAAAAAATCCTTGCCATCACAATCCTATCTGGCAAGATTAAAAGAATGATGTTTTGAAACAACGAGTTTCTTTGCTATCGTTCCAAATCTTCACTCTAAAATCTTCAATATTAAATGTTTACCTTTGAACCCAATAACTATTTATGCTCAAGATCGGCGTTTTTGGTGTGGGACATTTAGGCAAATTTCACCTGAACAACTGGAAAGAAATCCCCGGGACAGAACTCGTCGGCTTTTACGATCCCCATGATGATACCGCCAAAGAAGTGTCGGAAAAATACCAGCTCCCCCGCTTTTTAGATGCCGATGCGCTGATCGATGCCTGCGATGCGATTGATGTGGTGGCACCCACGAATTACCATTTCGATCTTTGTGAAAAAGCGATCAAAAAAGGCAAACATGTCTTTGTAGAAAAGCCACTGGCCAATACGATGGAGGAAGCCCGGCAACTGGTGAACTTTGTGAAGGAATCAGGTATCAAATTCCAGGTAGGACATGTAGAGCGTTTTAACCCTGCTTTCCTCGCTATCCAGGGACTTGCCCTGAACCCTATGTTCATTGAAGTACACCGTTTGGCTCAATTCAATCCGCGGGGCACTGAAGTAAGCGTGATCCTCGACCTGATGATCCACGATATCGATATCATCCTCAGCATCGTAAAAAGTGATGTAAAGAGCATCTCTGCCAGTGGTGTGGGTGTGATGACCGAAACACCGGATATCGCCAACGTGAGGATCGAATTTCATAATGGTTGCGTGGCCAATCTTACCAGCAGCCGGATCTCGATGAAAAAAATGCGGAAGATCAGGCTGTTCCAGAAAGACTCCTATATCGGCATCGATTTACTGAATAAAAAAACGGAGATCATCAAATTAAAAGAACCAGGGGATTCCAATGTATTTGCTTTTGATATTGAAACCCCATCCGGTAAAAAGACCATCGCGATGGCCAACCCGGTGATCCCCGAAGTGAATGCGATCAAACAGGAACTTTCCGCCTTTATTGAGGCCATTAAGAATAACACAAAGACTGTCGTGTCCGAGATGGATGGCTTTATGGCGATGGATGTTGCACACCAGATCCTGGAGAAGATCGGCAACAATGTTATTACCCACGGATGAGGACTGCGAAACAAATATCGGTTGCCTGGTATGCAGTGATCGACCTCGTCACCGCTTCGCTGGCATGGGCGGCTTTTTATTTTATCCGGAAATGGCTACTGAAAGAGACCATCACCGACCAGGGACAGATCATCTTAAATAATAAATTCTGGCTGGGCATCCTGTTCATTCCCTTTGGATGGCTGGCATTGTACACGCTGGTGGGTGCTTACCGCCGGCTTTACAAAAAATCAAGATTATTTGAATTCACGATCACTTTTATCTGTAGCCTCATCGGTTGCATCATCCTGTTCTTTGCGTTCATACTCGATGATGTAGAGAATAATTATTCTTATTACTACCTCGCCTTTCTTTGTCTTTTCGCGGTACATTTCTTCTTTACTTTCCTGGGAAGATGGATTCTTCTGAATACAGTAAAACGACAATTGCTGAAAGGGAAAGTATTCTTTAATACCCTGATGGTAGGCAGCCAGGATAATGCGATCCGTATTTTTAAAGAAACAGAAAAAAGCTTGCACGACGGGGGTTATCGTTATGCCGGGTTCGTTACCCCGGACAGTAATGGCAAGGATGGTATCCATAAACATATCCCCAAACTCGGCACCGCCGATGAACTGGAAACGATCATTGAGAAAAACGATATACGCATGGTCGTACTGGCGATGGAAAAATTTCAGCAGCCATTACTGGAGGATATCATCAACCGGCTCAGCGAAAAGGATGTAGAAATAAAGATCCAGCCCAATACACTCGATATCCTCTCCGGTTCCGTAAAGACAAGCAGTGTAATGGGTGCTGCGTTGATCGACCTGCAGACGGGACTGATGCCTGAATGGCAGCAGAACATAAAAAGACTGGTCGATATCTCGGTGGCCTTCTTTGGGATCATTTTCCTGTCACCACTGATGCTGTATGCTGCTATCAGGGTAAAGCTTTCTTCCAAAGGACCCGTATTCTTTTCCCAGGAAAGGATCGGCTATAAAGGCAAATCGTTCCGGATGTATAAGTTCAGGTCGATGATCGATGATGCGGAAAAAAACGGGCCGGCGCTTTCTTCTGACAATGATCCGCGTATCACCAAATGGGGAAAGACGATCCGCAAATGGCGTATCGATGAATTGCCCCAGCTTTGGAATATACTGGCCGGCGAGATGAGCCTCGTGGGACCAAGACCCGAACGGCGTTATTATATAGAACAGATCATTGCCCGTTCTCCTTATTATAAATACCTGCTGAAAGTAAAACCCGGTCTCACCAGCTGGGGAATGGTGCAGTTCGGCTATGCAGAAAATGTGGATGAAATGGTAGAACGGAGTAAGTTCGATCTCCTGTATATTGAGAATATCTCACTGGCACTGGATTTCAAGATCATGATACATACATTGCGGATTATCTTTAAAGGGAAGGGGAAGTAACAATAGGCAATGGACAATTAGGAATTGGCATTTGGCTGCTAATCGTTATTTTTGGTAAACTATTCCTGCTTGAAAAAACTCATTCTCCTTCTCGTCGCTCTTTGCTCATTGCCTATTGCCTATTGCCAATTGAACTACTGGCAACAGGAGGTAAACTACCACATCGAAGTCTCCCTGGATGATACCGCCCATAGTCTTACTGGTTTTGAAAAGATCGAATACATCAATAATTCTCCCGATACACTGAAATTCATCTGGTTCCATGTGTGGCCCAACGCGTATAAAAATGATAAGACCGCCTATACAGACCAGGTACTCGAAAATGGAAACACCGCTTTTTATTTTTCGGATAAGGATCAACAAGGGTATATCAACCGGCTGGATTTTAAAGTAAATAATATCACCGCTTTTATTGAGGACCACCCCCAGCATATTGATATCATAAAGGTTATACTGCCAACTCCCCTTCCACCGGGGCAAATAATAACGATCACTACTCCTTTTCATGTCAAACTGCCCCATAATTTTTCAAGAGGCGGTCACGATGGTCAGAGCTACCAGGCAACACAATGGTATCCCAAACCGGCAGTCTACGATAAAAATGGCTGGCATCCTATGACCTATCTCGACCAGGGAGAATTTTATAGTGAGTTCGGCAGTTTTGATGTGCGGATCACGGTACCAAAGAATTACGTAGTAGCGGCAACGGGAGAGTTGCAAAATGCAGAAGAAAAAGAATGGCTGAGATCAAGATCATCCTTTACCTGGGAATCCATCAAAGGAAAAGAAAAAACTGCAGGCGGGCAGATGAAAACAACCTACCAGTATTTCCCGGAATCCTCCGGCGAGATTAAAATACTTCAATACAAACAAAACAATGTTCACGATTTTGCCTGGTTCGCGGATAAACGTTTTATCGTTAATTATGATACCTGTCGTCTTACTTCCGGTAAAGTGATCGATGTCTATACTTATTACACACCAAAATACCAGTCCGGTTGGAAGAACAGCGTGCAATTTTGCAAAGACGCGGTGCGTCATTATTCCTCGCTGGTGGGCGAGTACCCCTATTCCATCGTGCAGGCATTACAGGGGCCTGATAACCTCGGTGGCGGCATGGAATACCCGACCATCACTTCGATCTCAGCCGGTGGTGATACTAAATCCATCGATAATGTGATAGCACACGAGATCGGGCATAACTGGTTCTATGGCATTCTCGCCAGCAATGAAAGAGATCATCCCTGGATGGATGAAGGGATCAACAGCTTTTATGATGACAAATACAAAATATCTAAGTACGGGGAACAGAATAAACTGGAAAGAATACTATTTGAAACAAAAGCAGTGACTAAAACCGATCAGCCGATCGAACTTCCCTCGGAGAAATATAGTTTTGAAAATTATGCGCTGGTGGCCTATTACAAAACAGCCGAATGGATGCGTTACCTGGAATCAGAGTTGGGAACAGAAGTCTTCAACAAAGCGATGCAGGAATATTATGATCGTTGGAAATTCAAACACCCCCAACCCGAAGATTTCAAAAAAGCAATGGAAGAAAGCAGCGGTAAAAACCTGGATTCTGTTTTCTCGTATTTGAATAAAACCGGGACGCTTCCCAACCAGCAACGAAAAGGGACTAAAACAGCTTTCGTATTCAACCTGAAGTCACTTTCGGCCTATGCTAAAAATCCTACAAAAGATCTTATACTTTTCGGCCCGGCTATCGGCGTTAATAGCTACGACAAGTTCATGGTCGGGGCCTTCGTAACCAATATGAAACTACCTCCTCCCGGTTTTCAATTCCTGCTGGCACCGATGTACGCCACAGGTTCTAAAACCCTAACCGGGCTTGGACTTGCCTCCTATACTTTTTACCCAAAAAAAATATTCAGGAGTATTGATATCGGTGCCAGCGCTTTTAAATTTACCGGCGACCAGTACACGGATGGCGATGGCAACAAAACATTTTTAGGATACACGAAAATAGTACCGGGCATCAAATTCAGTTTCAAAGAAAAGGATCCGCGGAGCAAGTTTAACCGGTATATCCAGTTCAGGTCATTTATTATCAGCGAAGACGGTCTGCGTTTTTTCCGGGACACTGTGATCACACAACCAGGACCCGACACGACCATTTCCACGAAATACAGGACCATCAGGGAAAACAGGACGCTAAACCAGTTAAGGCTGGTGGTTGAAAATAACCGGAGGCTCTACCCATATCGCGGCGAATTGAAGATCGAGCAGGGTGATGATTTTATGCGTGCCGGCTTTACCGGGAACTATTTCTTTAATTATGTAAAGGAAGGTGGTTTGAAAGTACGTCTCTTCGCCGGTAAGTTCTTTTACATGGGATCAAGGACCTTTACCAAAGAATTCGCCACCGATCGTTATCACCTCAACATGACCGGTGCCAATGGATACGAAGATTATGCTTACAGTGATTATTTTGTCGGCCGCAACCGCTTTGATGGCGTTTGGAGCCAGCAGATCATGGAAAGAGATGGTGCTTTTAAAGTACGTACCGACCTGCTCGCCGATAAAGTAGCCAAGACCGACGACTGGCTGATCGCCGCCAATTTCAGCACGACGATACCTGGAGCTATAAATCCCCTGAATTTATTACCGGTCAAGATCCCCCTGAAATTATTTTTTGATATCGGGACCTATGCCGATGCCTGGAAACAAGGAGCTGAGACAGACCGTTTCCTTTTCGATGCGGGTTTGCATATTCCGTTTCTGGCAGAGACCATCAATATTTACATCCCTCTTCTTTACAGCTCTGTCTACGGAGATTATTTTAAATCGACCATTACCAAAAAAGAAAGGTTCTGGAAAAAGATCTCCTTCTCTATCGATATCTCCAATTTCGGTTTCCGGAGAATCAACCGCAATCTTAATTTCTGATGAGTACCCATCATACAATAGCTTATCTCCGGCAGGATGAGATCGACAAAGCAAAATGGGACCATTGCATTGACCACTCTTCCAATGGTTTGATCTATGCTTATTCTTACTACCTCGATGCCATGGCTGAGAACTGGGATGCGCTGGTGTTGGGCGATTATGAAACAGTAATGCCACTGACCTGGAAAAAAAAATACGGCATCCGGTACCTTTACCAACCCTTTCTTGCTGCACAGTTGGGTGTATTCGGCGGAGCAATTACCTGGGAACTGGTAGGTTCGTTTATCAGGGCCATTCCCGCTTCTTTTCGTTTTGCTGAAATTTCATTGAATAGCAGGAACAACCCCATTTATCCCGCCAGCCTGGCAACTGACAGGGTCAATTACCTGCTTGATCTGAACAGTCCGTATGAAACGCTGCGTTCAGGTTACGGAGAAAATATCCGGCGCAATATGCGGAAGTCTTCACAGCTCGGGTGTTTGGCAGAAACAGGATTTGCGGTGGAGAAAGTGATCGAATTGGCCGTTCAACAAATGAAAACCCAGGGCAGCGCCGAAAAAGACAATATCGACCGTTTCAGGAAACTGTTCCAGTACCTGCATCCCCGCCAGATGGCGATGACTTATGGGATCTTTTCCGCGGAAAATAAATTACTGGCATCGGCTGTTTTCTTTTTCTCACACAACCGGGCCTATTATATTTTAGTGGGCAATCATCCGGACGGGAAAGCCACCGGTGCCTCCCATGCACTGATCGATGCCTTCATAAAAGATCATGCGGGCAAAGACCTGCCTACCGGACAGGCAGGAATGATCCTTGATTTTGAAGGATCTGATATCTCCAGCCTCGCTCTTTTTTACAAGAGCTTTGGAGCGATCGAAGAAAAATATCCTGCGATACGGATCAACAGGCTTCCTTTTTATTTGAAATGGCTGAAGTAACCGGTGTCTGAAGGTGTCTGAAGGTGTCTGACGGTGTCTGACGTCTCGAAGAGCGTCTGACACATTAGACGCAACCGACTAACGACTCTTAAGTATTTCTTCAGCCAACACGAGATCAATCGGTCTCGTGATCTTGATATTATCTTCTTCTCCTTCTACCAGGGATACTTTCATTCCATACGCTTCCACTACCGTAGCTTCGTCGGTGAATTTATCCTTATAATCGATCTGGAATGCCGGCAACAATATCTTGCTGTGGAATGTTTGAGGCGTTTGGATCAGCATGATCTTATCCCTTTCCAATGCTTCATTGCCTTCTTCGGTGATCAAGCGGATACTGTCTTTAGAACCGATGGCAGGGATGGCCGTACCCGTATCCACAGCCTGGGCATAACAACGATGGACCAGTTCTTTTGTCAACAGGCACCGTACACCATCGTGCACAAAAATGATGGATTCCGTTTCTACCAACGCGAGGCCATTTTTGACGGATTGAAAACGGGTATCCCCGCCGGCCGTAATCCTCACCCTTTCTTTATCAAAATAAGCGTCGATGATCTCCTGTCCCATATCCGTATGCTCCAGCGGGAGCACAAGAATTATTTGCAGATCATTATAGGAGTCGAGAAAGGTTTTCAGCGTGTAATACAGGACCGGTTTGTCTTTCAGCAGCATGAATTGTTTTGGCAGGTTGCCTCCCATTCTTGCCCCCGTTCCACCCGCTACGACAATGGCGTATTTAATCATGGCAGTAAAGTTAAGAGTCTGGAAAGACTGAAAGGAGAAAAAGAGATAGAATCCACGTTTCAATCTATTCTTTACAACCCTGAAACAACAATTGCATGAGCCCGGCTTAACTCCTTAAACTCTTTTTCCTCTTCTGAGCTTGTCGAAGAATTAGCCTCTTAGGTCAATCATTTATAAATCCCGATCTCTTTTTTCCCATCACTTCTCCATATCCCCCTGTACATCCCATCACTATTAAACACCATCGCCGCATTGCCCTTCGCATCCACGCCGATCATTCCACCCTCGCCTTCCAGTTTTATGAGCTTATCATGCACCACCACGTTCATGGCTTCTTCCAGCGAAAGGCCTTTGTATTCCATCAGGCAACTCACGTCATAGGCTGTCACGGCCCGGATAAAGAACTCACCATGACCGGTGCAACTGATTGCACAGGTCTTATTATTCGCATAAGTGCCTGCCCCGATAATAGGAGTGTCTCCCACTCTTCCAAATTCTTTATTTGTCATGCCTCCTGTACTGGTAGCGGCAGCAATATTTCCCTGGCGATCCAGCGCCACGGCTCCTACCGTTCCGAATTTTTTACCTGCCTGTCCGGCAGGCAGGTCTTTTACTACCACATTATGATCCAGTGCTGTTTCATCCGAGCCCTGCATCTGCTTCCATTGATCGTGCCGGAAAGCTGAATAAAAATATTCATCCGGCTCTGTCCTGATATTATTCAGCCTGGCAAAATCATATGCACCCTGTCCATTCAGCATTACATGCTGGCTTTTGGTCATTACGGTATAGGCCAGTTCTACCGGGTTACGGATATTTCGCACGGCCGACACTGCACCGGCCATTAACTGCTTCCCTTCCATGATCGAAGCATCCATTTCCTGGCTACCATCTTTGCCAAATACAGAACCGCGGCCTGCATTGAACAGGATATTATCTTCCAGTGAGATCGTAGCGGCCAACACAGCTCTTGCGGCCGACTCTCCTTTTTGCAACAGGCTGTAACCCGCATTCAGCGCATCTTCCAGGGCTTTGTGATAAGCCAGTTCTTTCTCTTCCGTCATATCCTTTTTAAGGATTGTACCGGCACCTCCATGAATAACAATGATATGATCAGCCATGATAATTACTACTTGGTTTATGAAAGCAACAATTCACATTCATTCAGCAGTTTCTCTTTATTGATCGCTGCGGTTCCTACTTCTTCACAGACCAAACCACCGGCAATATTGGCCAGCTCTGCCATCAGGTGCACATTCCGCGAAGCGGCATAGACCATGGCTGCCACGGCGATCACGGTATCGCCGGCTCCGGATACATCGGCGATATTACGCAGATGGGAAGGGATCAGTCCGGAACGATCGCCTTGCTGGTAAAAAACTCCCTTATCTGACAACGTGATAAAAGATATGCTATTGTCAAGCCGGTGAGCCAGCTCTTTGTGAACTTGCTGCAGGAAAGAATGATCCAGGTTACCGGCAATCAGATTCAACCCTTCTTTAACTTCCTTCAGATTTGGTTTGAAAATATCCGCTTCTTTGTAGGCAAAAAAATTCTTTATTTTGGGATCAACGGCGGTGATGATACCCGCGGCCTTGCAGAGTTCCATTACTTCGCGGATGACCCGTTCGGTCAACACTCCTTTATTATAATCCTCGAAAATCATAATATGAGGGTCTACGACCGAGATATAATTCTTTGTTCGTTCCAGCAACGCATTCTCATCACCCTGATGAAGATCGTCCGTCATTTCATCATCCAGCCGCATCATCTGTTGATTCCGGCTGATCACCCTTGTCTTGCTCGTCGTGATCCTTTCCGGGCTCTTCACAATGCAGCTGGTATCAAGATTATTAGCTTCCAGCAATTCTTCCAGGAGCAAACCATCTGTATCTGCGCCTGTCACCGATAGCACCGACACCTGGGCCCCCAGCGAAATACAGTTCAGGGCTACATTTCCTGCCCCACCGATCCTGTACTCCTTCTTACTCAATGAAACAACCGGCACGGGAGCTTCCGGTGATATCCGGTCTACCCGTCCCCACATATAGGTATCGAGCATGAGGTCTCCGATCACACCGACTTTCAGGGAAGAAAAAGAATCAAACAATTTTTTGAAATCTTCCATGGTCACAAAATAAGACATTATTTTTTAAGCTGTTAGCGGTTGGCTCTGGGCTAATGGCTTTGGGCTGGGGCTAACGGCTGAGAGTAATAGCTTTATCAAATGGCGTAAACAAAAAATCCCCGGTGATGGGGACAGTTCATTATCGCTTCAACTATTTAACTTTCTTCTCCGGTTTGTATTCCTGGTTCAGCCCTTTTACCAGGTCGGCAGTGATATTATAGGCTGTGTCCCTGTAGTAAAACAATCCCTGTTCGTACGACACAATATAGGTGTAGTCCTTTGTTTGATTATATTTCTTCAGGAAATTCTCGATCTTAGTTTTGAGTTCGTTCGTCTTGGTCATTTTATAATTGCTGTAATCGAGGTCAAGTTGTTGTTTACGGGTCTTCAATTCATCGTTCATTCCGTTGATCTCGCGGCTGGCGCTTTCAGCCTGCTCCTGTGATAATTTACCCTCCTTCTCCAGGTTTTGAAAATAGCTGATCTTTTGCTGGATCGCTTTACCCCGGCTGTTCATTTCTGTATTGAACGCTTCTTCACGGTTAGCCAATTCAGTTTCCAGTTCTTTTGCCAGGTCAAAGTTAGCAGCCACAGAATCCATTTCGAAAT
Organism: Chitinophagaceae bacterium; assembly: GCA_031406595.1. Lineage (GTDB taxonomy): Bacteria > Bacteroidota > Bacteroidia > Chitinophagales > Chitinophagaceae > JJ008. The sequence continues at coordinate 1,245 of JANOHQ010000172.1, read as the reverse complement.
AAGCGATACGGAATGATTCCTCATGAACAGAACTGTCGGTACTGTTCTTAACCGGGCCGGCAGTACCCGATTTTTTTGAACCAAAATGCAAGAACAACAATATCACTACCGCGAGTGTCAGTACAATATTCCAAATGAGTAACTCTTTTTTCATGCGATGGTTATTATTTTTTTGGCAGCTTACTTCGTCCCGGGTTCACGGGACTGTACCTGTTTCCCCGCACATTCCTTTCCTGTATCCCAGCAAAATTAACCCGTAACAGGCGGGCAAATATAAGGAAACAGTTTACTTTATGAAAGCCTTAACAGGACCCTGCAATTGGCAATAGGCAATAGGCAATTGGGAACAAAAAAGGAGCAAGATTTCCTTGCTCCTTTGGGTATTTTTTGCCAATTGCCTATTGCCTATTGGATCATTCCTCTTCATCAAATGCCATCGCTTCACGGGCTGTCTGCAGCAATTCATATTCTTCCTTGCTGCCTACGATCATGCTTTCAAACTCTCTCAGACCGGTACCGGCAGGTATGGGGTGACCCGTGATCACGTTCTCTTTCAATCCGAGCATATCATCTGTTTTACCATTGATCGCTGCAGAAGAAAGGACTTTCGTTGTTTCTTGGAACGAAGCGGCTGATATCCAGCTCGGCACACCCAGTGACGCTTTCGTGATACCCAGCAAGGTGGGTGATGACGTAGCAGGTTTGGCATCGCGGTACTCAACAGGCTTCTTGTCATTACGACGAAGTACAGAATTCTCTTCCCTTACTTCACGCAATGTCACGATCTGGCCTGCACGCAGTTTAGCGCTGTCACCGATATCCGTTACAACTTTCTTGTCATAGATAAAGTCATTCTCTTCCACAAATTCAAACTTATCGGTCAGGTCATCTTCCAGGAATCTTGTATCTCCCGGATCCACGATGTTCACCTTACGCATCATCTGGCGAACGATACACTCAATGTGTTTGTCATTAATCTTCACCCCCTGCAAACGATAAACTTCCTGTATCTCATTTACCACATATTCTTGTACGGCAAACGGACCTTTAATTGAAAGAATATCAAATGGAGCAATCTGCCCGTCGCTTAATGGAACCCCGGCTTTTACAAAGTCACCATCTTGTGCAAGAATCTGCCTTGTCAATGGAACAAGATATTTTTTCTGTACGCCATCTTTTGCTTCGATGATGATTTCACGGTTACCTCTTTTAATAGCACCCATAGAAACAACACCATCAATTTCA
>JANOHQ010000117.1:0-37698 GCA_031406595.1 Chitinophagaceae bacterium | reverse complement strand
GACAACTTTAACTTTCGTGTTCCGGGTGTACCCTGGTTGATCTTTCACATTATCGAGAAAATATACATTGAAGGTGCATCGTCTTATCGAAAGGGAGTATATCAATATGCTGATTTGAACAGGTTGATACTTAAGCTGGATAAATCAGGCGCTGAAATTTTAGTGAAGTTACTGGAGGAAAACAATATGGAAATACCCGCTTATTACGTCTTGCGTCGCCTTGCGAGTGAATTTAACATGGGTCTTTCAGAACCGTTAAAAGAAATTGTTGAGAAGCATGCAGATATCCCGCAACAAATTACGGATGCCTATAAGATAAATGACCTGGGCGATGTATGGCCTAAATTATGGGGAATACGATAAGTATATAGTAAAAAACTTTTTGATCGTTTAAATCTTAAAACCTGCTAAAAATGGAATACTTGCAACTGCCATCCCTCGAAGTAAGACCCAAACTGGATGATCTGACTCATTTGATTGAAGAATATTCCAACATTCCATTGGATATTAAAGACCAGGCTTTTCCTGACCTGTTATCCCGGTTGAGTGATCGCACCTACCTGATCCCGCTTCTCCGGGAAATTATTAATTCTCCAAAAGACCTGGGAATAATTGCTTCACAGTCCTACAGGCATGTGAATCTTTTTGATAAAATTGTCCTGGTGGATAGTAATGACCCGTCAATGTTCCGGTTAACATTGCATTTTTGGTGTCCTCCGTTTACAGCCAAAGAACTCAATGAAGAATTGATACATGAACACCGGTTTAATTTCTGGTCAAAAATTTTACTGGGAACTTTACACTCAGAGTGTTTTGTCGAATCAGATGAGGGCGATGCTTACCAGGCCTATCGCTATTTCCCCTCGCAGGAAAGTAATGACACTTTCCAGGATTATTATCAATTCGTCAAAAATGTCAAACTTTTTCGGAAGACACCATCGCAGCGGCAATGTGGTGAAACCTATTTTCTTTCTGCTCCGACAATTCACAGGATAAATATCAGCGTGGATGAATTATGCTGCACATTAGTATTGAGAGGACCCAGGCTGAGGGACTATTCATTGGTATATAACACCAGCTATCCCACAGGCGATACACGAATTACTAATCGAATGTTCACGCCGGAAGAGTTGACAACCAAATTAAGAACCCTTATAAAGAAATTGGAAATGTCCGCTGACTATTCTGGTTAATAAAATAATAGTTTATATGAGAAATCTTAAAATGCCTGCTCAGGTGTATAAAAAGGGCGACACCTTGGTTTACTTTAATCAACTGGGACTTAAAATTGAAATGGATTCAGTCACGAATAAAGCGTATTATGAGTGGCTGGATTCTATGAAAGAAGAAATTGGATCAAAAGTACGTGGGACCCAGATAGCCGAAAAAGAAAATGCACGCGTAAACCCCCCACTCAATACTGCTATATACTATGACACTCCTACCTACCAGGTTCTGCCGACAGGAGCCCTGCTTAGAACGTCTTGCAATAAAATTACTCATGCCTTTTGTGCGTTCAAGGATACGGTCAATGAAGGCGGAGTGAGAAACGACCACCGGTATGTTTTTGAAGGGGATGAGAAGAGTGCTATTCAGCAGGTACCAGCTTCGGAAGAATCGGTTGCAATTGTCAAACGGCTTTTAAATAGAACGGATATCGAACATCCGGGAACTTATCTTTGGAGGGCACACTCCATTGACCCCAAGGATCTGATGCCTGCCATATGTTTGAATGACTACCGGTTCACTTTTTTTGTATGGATTGATGGGCAGGATGCACTCAGATGCAGCATTGACAGATACCACGTGAGCAATCTCCGGATTCCAATTAAAGAGCAGGAAGAAGTTCCTTTAAGTGAAGTAGAGCTTGCTGTATATCCGCGGGTAAGTGATAAAATTGCGAATGATCCGCGTATTGTGGAATTAATTGAGGTCTTATCCCTGTCCTTGTGTGAACGTTTTGGGGTTTCGGTTACTGAAGAAATCAAATACCAGAGATCCGCTAAGGCATTGGGTATATTCAGATAAGAAAATCAAATCTATTAGGGGTACTTACTTGACAAAATGATGGAGTTGACGATTATACCTGATATTATCGAGGCGATGTTACATTCTAAGCAGGGGACACCCTTTCAATGCCTTTATGACAGAACGAATTCTGGAAATAATAGAAATCAATTTTGTTTTTATTTGAAACCGAGTGTTTTAGAGCGCCACCCGGAGAAAGAGTTTAATGAAATATTGGAGATTTTATTTTCTTCATTCAGGAGAATGGGCTTTAGTGTGCAAGCCCTTTACGTACTATCCGGGCCGTATTTAGCTAAACACAGAATTATTCAACAGCATTATGATATGCTGTATTGTATTGCTGAATCCGCAGTGCCGAACATGACCAGTTCTATGCGAACTAATTTCCAGGAACATTATGGAGTATCAGTTGAGGAAGTTACTATTTTGGGTGGCGACGAATTTATTAAGCAATTCCCTGAATTCAATGTTAATAGTTTAGCGATTCTATGGGAGAATATTGAACACAAAAAAATTGGGGCTTCGGCATTTTGCGGAAAAGCTAATATTGGAAATGATACTATCTACTTAATGAATGGCTTTGTGCCAAAACAGTTGACGACGTATATACCTTCAGAACGTGCGTTGCCCGTGTTTGTTCTTGAAGGAGACCTTTCCTGGAAAACTGCCCGGAATAATTTTCTTGGAATCCCTGACCCTGCAAAAGCTGCTGCAGGGAGTTTAAGAAACGAGTTTTTTAAATTGAGGGAAAAACTAAAAATTTCAGAACTTTCTCTTGCAAAAAACGGGTCTCACCTTTCTGCTGGTCCTCTCGAAGCGCTTATAGAATTAAGGCGCTTCACTACAAACTTTGAAATAGAGAAGGAACGGGAAATTACCCAATTCGTATTTGGCGAATTATTAGTAAAATATTTTTCACCTTTTGAAATTGATCAAATTTTGAGTAATCCAAGCATTCAATGGAAAGGGGCGGAAAAAAAACTATTTGAGATCACCGAAGAACTGGAAATGGCTGCAGCCCTGGATGTAATCTCTTCGAAACGTGATCAATTACAGCAGTTGGGATCTCTGAATAAATCTTCGCAATCTTATGAACTGTGACCGGGTGAAGGAGCTATAACACAATTGTGTGTTCCATCTGGTAATACCAATAGATTTGGTTTTCCTTAGAAGCCTTCAAGTAAGATAGTCATGGAAGATATTAAGCGATTAAAGTATGGATACATTAAGCAGTTTAGAACTTACCAGGTTATCTTTTGCTATTCTAATACTTTTAGGATCCACGCTTTTTTTTGGATTTATATTTCACCGCTTAAAAATGCCAAAAGTTATTGGTGAAATAGTGGGGGGTATAATTTTAGGACCAACATTTTTAGGGTATTTCTTTCCCGGTATTTACAAGTGGATATTCCACGCATTTCAATCAGAAAGCGAGGTGATTTCATTGTTCTATTGGCTGGGTCTTCTTTTATTGATGTTAATTTCCGGATTCGAGATCGAAAATACATACGATAAAAAAGACCGTAAAATAATCATCGCCTTGCTTTTGGGATCAACGCTTATCCCTTTTTTTGCGGGGTGGATTGTACCGGATGTGTATGGCTTTTCGGATTTTTTGGGCCCCAATGGGAATATTCCTTCTTTAAAAATTCTTGTAGGAGTTTTTATCGCTGTAACCTCGATCCCTGTTATTTCAAGGATCTTCATTGACCTGGGTATCATAAATACAAGGTTTGCGAAGATTATTTTAATAACGGCTACAATCCATGATTTCCTTCTTTGGATTGTTATGGATATTGCTTTCAAAGTAGCCCATTCAGAATCAATATCAGTTCTCAATATTATTTATACTGTATTGACTGCATTAGCTTTTTGCGCGATTTCTTTTTATATAATGGCGATGTTATTTAAAAAAATACATGGAACAGGCGGTGTAATGGCAGGAAAAATATCACAAACCGGTTTTTGCCTGGCTCTTTGTATCTCTCTTATTTGGATTGCAAGCCTGCTAAGTATTAATATTATTTTTGCGGCATTTGTGGCAGGAATAATAGTGAATAATACTGCAATGAAGGATAAGTTCAGGGGTGCCAAAAAAAGGATAAAAAAAGTCTCACTTACTTTCCTGGTTCCAATATATTTTGGAGTTGTCGGGTTGAAATTGGATTTGATTCATCATTTCGATCCTGTTTTCTTTCTTAGCCTTTTACTGTTTTCAACAATTTGTGCCGGTATGGGAACCTTTATTGCGGCCAAAATGGTAATAAAGGATTGGCGTTCATGTTGCAATTTTGCAGTGGCGATGAATGCGCGGGGAGGACCGGGAATTATTATAGCTTCAGTTGCCTTTGATCTTAAATTAATTGATGATACCCTGTTCGTAACATTTGTTTTAATAGCCATAATCACTTCACTAATGGCTGGTTTTTGGTTCAGAATGCTGCAACTGAAAAAGCGGGATATGTTACGGGAGTAACATTTTGCTATCAGGTTTGCAAATGTTCAGGGATATGGTCTAGCTTATTTAGATGAACCAGGTTCCACCGGCCGGAGTGCCACTGTAATTTTGTCAATCCCATATTAGAGATCTTAAAATTTACATTATCATTATTAACTATTAACCGAAGCATAGTTTTAATTAACCCGCCATGAGATACAGTGAGAATTTTATCATCGCTTGTGCTGGCTAGCTCGAACAATACTTGTAAAGCCTTTTTTGCCTGGGATTTCAGTTGTAAATACCGGTCGCTCATAGCCGGGCTTGATAGTGGATCAAAAGGATTCGTGCAAAAGGGTAAATCATCAGAGATGTGAAAATCAGCTTCTGCTAGGAGATGATCAATAACCACGGGGATTCCTAATTTACCCGCAATAATATTTGTTGTCTCTTGTGATCTTTTTAACGGACTGGTTCGTAAACCCGACCATTCCATATTGTCAGATAACCATTTTGCCGTATGATTTGCTTGCTCTTTGCCGATATCTGAAAGTGAAGTATCCCAATCGCCCCTTTTCAGGACTTGTCTTAATGATTGAGCATGACGAAGTATATTGATTTCAATATTGTCCATAAATGGGATAACAGTACAAAGATATGCCCTACAGGAGTTTTCGTACACAATTGCTATTCGCAAACTACACTTACATGAAAGCTAGTTGTTCCAACTGATAAGGATGGTTAAGGAGTGGTGTAAGGACAGCCAGTATTATTAACATTGTGCTGCTTCATTGAGAAACCACACAGTGAAAATAACCAGGAATTACTCTCTAAGTATTTTGTAGCGTACGAAATGACCTGATGTGCATAATAGATTATTAGCACTTCAGGGCTCTAAGTTTTAGCAAGGACCAATTAGTATCCTGATATTCAGGATGTAATGCCAAAAATTTTCTCAAGGTCCTTTTCAAAATAGTTCTAAAATCGTCCGCTCGGGACTTCTAAAGTACAATGCAAAGGGATGCAAGATCCTGCTAACAGATGATTAGCAGGATCTTGTTTTTTTAGGAACCTGCAAATTCGTGCAGAATCGCGAAGTGAACTGGTGTAGAATCGGAGACATTTTTGATCAATGCACCTGTCCGAATTTGCTCCTTGCTTTTTTGCATGATTCTGCACATCTCTGCGCACTGATATATTATACCAGTCTGTGAATTTTATAACCTTAAAAAATTTACAGTTATGCTGGAATTACTCAATATCCGATTTGGATTTTCTTGCCGTACCGGACATAAAAATGCCGAAGGCAAATCCCCAATTTTTCTACATGTTATTTTTCGTGGAGAAAGGCGCGATCTTTTCACAGGAATATTTTGTTTTAGTATGGACTGGGATACGGCCAATGACCGGGTATTTCGAAAGGATAAGGCAGCGACAACGCTTAACGATAACCTGGCCATGATCCTCAAAAGCGCCCAATTTGATTTACCCAACCTGCCTGCCGGCAGACAGTACCCTTGCATCTGCTTTGCGCCTGCCCAGAATGCTTGGATGTGTAAAGAAAATAAAATGAACAAGCCTGGCTGATTTGGTTGTATTACAGAGAATTCCTGATCGTCAGGTAAAATGGTATTTCAATATGCTCCCTTGACTGCGCTAAAATAAGTTGTGCGGCCTTTTCCCCCATCATCTGGAAATCGGTTGAGATAGTTGTGATCCCGTTCAGGATAATCTTTTTTAGCGGAGTTTCATTATAAGAAATGACACCTACGTGTTTGCCTACTTTCATTTTTGTGGCCAGTATTTTTTCAATCAATACAACCAGGTCGTTTTCCATCAAGTTAATATAAGCTTCACCCTCTTTGATGGGTTCATTCTCGATATCCCGTACCACTTTATAGTTAAAGGCAAATTGCTGGCAATACCGGAAAAATCCTTCCAGTATTTCTTTAGGATGATAAGTGTATTCCGGAAATATGATCTTGATTGTATGATACTTGCTCAGCTTGTTATTTGCCTGCACCAGCGCCTTATAAATATCTTCTTCGAAGTTTTCGTACACGGCGGCATACGTACCGGTGATGCCCGTGACAATTTTATCCAGTAATACTAATTTTTCTTTAGGAATTGTGTTAATGATCTCGTGTACATTTTCCCCTCCGTCTAAAAAGTGAGGCACAATAACATAATGAGTATAATTTCCCTTTTGCTGGCTTATTAATTTTTTAAAGAAAAGAAAATCGTTATTATAAATATAGAAATCAATTGCTGCCAGGTCGCCCAGTGAAGCTACAAAAGCATCATAAATGATCTTCTTATGAGGGCTCAGTTTGTTGAAAAGCAGGAATATTTTCAGTTTTTGATGTAGTTCTGCATTCTTAACAAAATATCCTTTACCGGGCACCGACCCGAGAACGCCATTTTTTTTCAGGTGTTTATATCCCTTTTCCACGGTGTCACGGGATATTTCAAACTCAAAACTTAACTCATTAATAGAGGGAAGCACATCATTCTCTTTTAAAACGCCCTCTGAGATCGCTTTTACTATGCAGTTTGCCAACTGCAGGTACTTGGGGGTAGCCGAAAAATAGTCTATAAATATATGTTTGAAAATGGCAGGCTGTTTCATACAACAGTATTCGGGTTATGTGTCAAACATACAGTAATTTAGAAAAAGAGCGTAATTGAGGCGGTTGGCAGTAAAAAACAGCAGGTATGGAAGCATGACAGTACATGATAGGCAGTAATACATATACTTATATCTTTAATTCCTATTGCTTGCATACGAAAACATTTGACACATGAATGCTATTCTCGGCGTTGTCTTTCATTTTATTGGCGGGTTTGCTTCCGGCAGTTTTTATATGCCCTACAAAAAAGTGAAGAGCTGGAGTTGGGAGAGTTTCTGGATCACGGGAGGATTGTTTTCATGGCTGATCGTCCCTCCCCTGGCAGCCTATCTTACTATCCCCGGGTTTATGGATATTATCCGTAACGCATCATCACAGATCATCGGCACTACATTTTTAATGGGCCTTTTATGGGGTATAGGAGGCCTTACCTATGGATTGGGGGTTCGTTATCTGGGGGTTTCTTTGGGCAGTTCAATCATCCTCGGATTATGCTCTTTCTTTGGTGCACTTGTGCCATCCATTTATTATTACTTTAATCCAAAGGAAGGGAAAGACACTATTGCGGACCTATTTAATACGTCGTGGGGACAAATGGTAATGATTGGCTTACTGCTTTGTATTGTGGGCATCATTATTTGTGGCAAAGCAGGTGGCATGAAAGATAAAGACCTGTCCGGTGCAACAGTGGATGCGTCCGGTAGCGAGTATAAGATAACATTGGGCTTGATACTCGCAGTTATTTCAGGTGTGCTGAGTGCCTGTTTTAGTTTTGGTATTGAGGCAGGTGCCCATATGGGCGAAGTGGCCAATAACGCATGGAAGGAAGCCCATCCGGGACGAGGGGAGTTTCTTTTTAAGAATAACGTAATATTTGTGGTCATTCTCTGGGGCGGGTTGACTACCAACCTTATATGGTGTATGATCCTGAATGCCCGTAATAAATCATTTGGCGATTACACGAATAAGAAAACGCCCTTATTGAAAAATTACCTGTTTTGTGCATTGGCTGGCACCACCTGGTTTCTGCAATTTTTCTTTTATGGAATGGGCGAAAGTAAAATGGGTAATGGTGCCAGCAGTTGGATACTGCACATGTCATTCATTATTTTAGTAGCAAACATGTGGGGCATTATTTCAAAAGAATGGAATGGGGTTAGGAAAAAAACAAGGACTACAATTATTATTGGCATCATTACTATTATTTTATCAGTAGTGGTGGTAGGATATGGTAATTCATTGAAATAGTTGTATTAAAGAAATATCAGGAATATGACAGTTGATACAAAAAATTTTAAGCATGTCAGCTACATGTGGGATGAAAAAAAAGCAGCTTTGCTGGCGGGTGACGAAGTAGCGCTGTTAATTTACCGTTCCAATTTATTGGGAGCGGACCTGCGGTTGACGAACTATGGTGGGGGTAACACTTCCTGCAAAGCAAATGCGAAAGACCCGCTGACTGGCACCGAAACGGAAGTGATGTGGGTAAAAGGGTCGGGTGGTGACCTGGGAACATTAAATAAAAATGGCCTGGCGGCTTTGTATGTTGACAGGTTGCGCAGCTTAAAAAGTATATATAAGGGGATCGAATGGGAAGATGAAATGGTAGAATTATTCAATCATTGCATTTTTGACCTGAATTCAAAAACTCCTTCTATTGACACTCCTCTACATGGCTTTCTTCCTTTTAAACATATCGATCATTTGCACCCCGATGCAGCTATCGCCATCGCTGCTGCAAAAGATGGTGAAAGGATCACCCGGGAATTATTCAGCGGTACCATTGGGTGGGTAAAATGGCAAAAACCAGGGTTTGACCTCGGTTTGCAATTAAAGAAATGCCTGGATGAGAATCCGGGTATCCGTGGTATCATGCTGGCTTCTCATGGTTTGTTTACCTGGGGAGATACAGCATATGAAAGTTATATCAATACCTTGGAAGTAATAGAAAGATGTGGGGGTTACCTGCACGATCATATCGGTAAAAACAAACCGGTTTTTGGGGGCAATAAAATTCCTTCATTGGCAGCAGAACAGCGGATGCAGCAAGCGGCTTCGCTGGCGCCTGTATTGCGGGGATTATGTTCCTCCGGCACCAGCATGATCGGTCATTTTACGGATGATGAAAGAGTGCTGGAATATATTAACTCCAATGACCTGGAACGATTAACTCCATTAGGGACCAGTTGCCCCGATCATTTTCTTCGTACAAAGATCAGTCCTTTAGTAGTTGCATTAACCCCGGATCAGAACCTGAATGATCTGGATGTGGTAAAGGAAGTATTGATTCCTCAATTTGAAACATACCGGAAGATGTATGCCGGTTATTATAAGAGCTGCAAACATCCCAACAGCCCTGCTATGCGGGATGCCAACCCGGTTGTAATACTCTACCCGGGTGTTGGCATGTTCACTTTTTCAAAAGACAAACAAACAGCAAGAGTAGCTGCGGAATTTTATATAAACGCAATCAATGTAATGAAAGGCGCCGAAGCCGTTTCAACCTATACGTCATTGCCCCGGCAGGAGGCATTTAATATTGAGTACTGGCTGCTGGAAGAAGCAAAGCTGCAAAGAATGCCAAAGCCAAAAACCTTAACCGGAAAAGTGGCGCTGATCACGGGTAGTGCAGGCGGGATAGGGCAGGCGATCGCCAAAAAATTTGCAGATGAAGGGGGTTGTGTGATGATCAATGATAATGACGCAGAGCGGTTGGAAATTACCAAAGAAAAATTCCGGCAACAATATGGCAATGACGTTTCTGCTGCAGAAGTACTGGATGTTACCCAATCAGATACCATACAGGCTACCTTTGCAAAAACCGCATTAACGTTTGGGGGAGTGGACATCATCGTCAATAATGCCGGTCTTTCTATTTCAAAACCGATGGAAGAGCATACCGAAAAGGACTGGGATCTGTTATATGATGTTTTGGTCAAAGGACAATTCCTGGTAACACAGGCAGGTGTTGCGATGATGCGTAAACAGAATAAAGGCGGCGAAATAATCAATATTGTAAGTAAAAACGCACTGGTAAGCGGCCCCAACAATGCCGGCTACGGTTCTGCAAAAGCCGCACAGCTGCACCTGAGCCGTTTAAACGCAGCGGAATTGGGAAAAGATGGTATCCGGGTTAATGTCGTGAACCCCGATGCGGTTATTTCCGGCAGTAATATCTGGAACAACGGTTGGGCAGAAGGGAGGGCAAAAGCATACGGTATTTCGGTTGAAGAATTACCGGCCTATTATGCCAACCGGACCCTATTGAATGAGATCATAGAGCCAGAAGATATTGCGAATGCCTGCTTTGCATTTGTAGGCGGGTTACTAAGCAAATCAACCGGCAATGTATTAAATGTGGATGGTGGTATTGTTACCGCCTTTGTACGATAGTTTGTTTTCTACTCTCAATGTTTTAAGCAGTCGTATAGGGTTGATGGTTTTCTAATTGTCAACCCATTTTTTAACTCCTTTACAAAGACCGATCATGGCCAGGTTAGCTTTTAAAATGAAATTACACCGCGGGTTTGAAGATGAATATAAGAAGAGACATGATGAGCTCTGGCCGGAATTACAGCAACTTTTAAAATCTGCTGGTATCAGTGAATATTCTATTTTCCTGGATACCGAAACCAGGATCTTATTCGGCGTATTGAAAGCGGAAGACCCGCAGATATTAAATAACTTACCGGCAGAACCGGTGATGCAACGTTGGTGGGCCTATATGAAGGATATCATGGAAAGTAATCCTGATGACTCACCTGTAAGCATACCCTTAAAAGAAGTTTTTTACCTGCCTTAAAATTTCTTCAATGCAACTAACGAAAGAGGTTATACAAGAGCATAATAAACGATTTTCGGGAGATCATCAACGAAAATTTGATTTTGTAGCAGGAGGCATTCATAATCTCACAACGTTAATGGAGAAGCTAAAGGCCTTCCAGGTAGCAATACCCAGCTGGGCTTTAGGGACAGGTGGAACCCGGTTTGGCCGCTTCCCCGGAGGTGGTGAGCCCAGGACACTGGAAGAAAAAATAGAAGATGTGGGTTTGCTTCACGCGCTTAATCAGTCAAGCGGCGCTATATCATTGCATATCCCCTGGGATATTCCCCGTGATCCATCCGCCATCAAAATGCTGGCCGCAGAGCATGGCTTAAAGTTCGATGCCGTTAATTCCAATACTTTCCAGGACCAGGCGGGTCAATCGTTCAGCTATAAATTTGGCTCACTACAACATGTTGATGTATCCATCCGGCAAAAGGCAATATCTCATAATATTGAGGTAATAAAGCAAGGGGTTGCCCTGGGATCAAAAGCACTTACGGTCTGGCTGGCCGATGGATCTTCCTTTCCTGGTCAACATAATTTTCGCCAGGCTTTTCAACGTACACTGGAAAGTTTACAGGAAATCTACAAAGCTCTGCCAGCGGATTGGAAGATCTTTATTGAGTACAAAGCCTTTGAACCTAATTTTTATTCCATGACAGTGGGAGATTGGGGGCAGTCATACCTGTATGCCAGTAAACTTGGCGCGCAGGCTTATACTTTGGTTGACCTCGGACATCATTTACCCAATGCCAATATTGAACAGATCGTTGCTTTACTGATGATGGAAGATAAACTGGCAGGATTTCATTTTAATGACTCGAAATATGGGGATGATGATTTAACAGTGGGTAGTATCAATCCCTACCAGTTGTTTTTGATATTTAATGAATTGGTGGAAGGGTTGGATGCAAAAGGAATGAACCATGCCACGGACCTGGGCTGGATGATCGATGCTTCACATAATGTTAAAGACCCGCTGGAAGACCTGTTGCAGTCGATTGAAGCGATCATGATCGCCTATACACAGGCGTTGCTGGTGGACGTAAAAGCCTTGCAACAGGCGCAAGAACTAAGTGATGTGGCCGGGGCACAGGAAATTTTACAGGCAGCCTATCGCACCGATGTACGACCGTTGATAGCAGAAGCCAGGATGCTTGCCGGGGGCTCTTTACAACCGCTGTCAGTATTCAGGGCGGTAAAAATAAGAGAGCGATTGATAAAAGAAAGGGGACAAAAAACAATCGCCACGGGTTTATAAGGAAAAACTCTTGGGTCATGAAATCTCTTTCGTTCTTCCCGGTTTGTTGATCAGCCGGCTTTATATTGGAAATTATGATTGCAGTAAATGTCATAGCCATATTTGATATCGGCAAAACGAATAAAAAATTCTTTCTTCTTGATGAAGCCTACGGGATTGTGCTTGAGCGGACAGCCCCCTTTCAGGAAATAACGGATGAGGAGGGTGATCCCTGCGACGATGTGCATCTTCTTAGACAATGGGTTCTTGAAACATTAACCGAAGTTCTCCAGATTAAAAAATTTGATGTTAAAGCTGTAAATTTCTCCGCTTATGGGGCAAGCTTCGTGTATATCGATGAGCAGGGCAAAGTATTAGCCCCACTTTACAGTTATTTAAAAAAATATCCTGACCAGCTCAAGAAGGAGCTGTATGATAAATATGGCGGCGCTACTAATATTTCTTGCGAAACAGCTTCGCCGGTTCTGGGCAGCCTGAATTCAGGGATGCAGCTTTACCGCATAAAGAAAGAAAAGCCGGCTCTCTACCGGGAGATGAAGTTTGCATTACACCTGCCGCAGTTTACCAGTTACCTGATTAGTCAGCAGGGATATTCGGATATAACAAGCATAGGATGTCATACACAGCTGTGGGACTATCAGAAAAATGGTTATCATCAATGGGTAAAAGATGAAGGGATAGATAGAAAACTTGCGCCTATTCTGGCATCTTCTAAAACAAATGAAGCTTCTTTCAATGGTAAAATTCTGAAAGTTGGGGCAGGATTACATGATAGCTCGGCTGCGCTTATTCCTTATCTCACTGTATTTAGCGAGCCCTTTATATTGTTGTCAACGGGCACCTGGTGTATTTCATTAAACCCATTTAATGAAACCCCTTTAACCAATGAAGAGTTAGAAAAGGATTGTCTTTGCTATATGGAATACCAGGGTAAACCCGTCAAAGCGTCGCGTTTGTTTGCCGGGTATGAGCATGAACAACAGGTAAAAAGACTGGCAGCGCATTTTAACAAGCCAGTTGATAACTATCGAAAGATAAAGTATGATTCAGCTATTATTTCGTCGCTGAAACAAAAATATGATTTTGACCCGGTGCCAGAAAAGTATGAAGCTCCCATTATCTACTCAAATTTTGGGAAAAGGGAATTAGATACTTTCAAAAATTATAATGTAGCTTATCATTGTCTCCTGCTTGATATTATCCGTCAGCAGCATAGTTCAACCCAATTGATTATTAAGGGATCCGATGTACACCGCATATTTGTTGACGGTGGCTTTAGTAATAATTCAATCTATATGCACTTACTGGCTTTGGCATTTCCTGAATTGGAAGTATATGCCGCTTCTGTGGCCCAGGCCAGCGCCATGGGTGCCGCGCTGGCTATACATCGTGACTGGAATACTGCTGCTGTACCTGCAGATATGGTAAAACTCAAGTATTACAAGATCACGGGTGTCTTAAATATGAATACATGAAGTTTTCCGAAACTATTTCGCTATGAGCTAAACGCTTTGCAGAACTCCTTTTTTGACTGTTACTTTTCGTTCAAAAAGCAGAGTAATTGACTGTGTCTTAATCGTTTTGTAGTGTAAGAAAGGCAGGATGGTGCAGGATGATTGGTAAGGGGGGCAACAATAAATTTACGTTGTCATTTTTGGATTGCTGTATTTTAAAAACTGCTATATGAAATTAAATCTATTCTTTAAAAAGAGTATTGCTATTCTTATTACTCTGTCACTTCTTTGTTTTTCTTCAGACGTAAATGCACAAAACAAATCGGTTAGCGGAACAGTAAAAGATGAAAATGGTAAAACACTTGCAGGAGTTACCGTGCAAGTGAAAGGAACTAAAAATATTATCGCTACTTCAGAGAACGGCACGTATAAGTTATCCGGCCTCAACGGCAACGAGACACTCGTATTTAGCTATGTGGGGTACCTGCCCTTCGAAATGCCGGTCAACAACCAGTCACTGCTGAATATTTCGTTGTCACCCGATGCAAAAATCGGGGAGGAGGTTGTGGTCATCGGTTACGGTACGCAAAAGAAAAGAGATGTAACAGGGGCAGTAAGTAAATTAAAAAATGAAAACTTTGAGGAGAGAGCCATCACCCGTGTTGACCAGGCATTGGTAGGACAATTGGCAGGCGTTACTGTTAAGCAAAACACCGGGATACCCGGCAAAGCTTTTAGCATCCAGGTGCGGGGTTTTGGTTCTATCACTGCGGGTAATGAACCTTTATATGTTATTGATGGATTTCCACTGACCCCCAATTCCAGCAATACAGGGAATGGCACATTCACCACAGGTAACCCGCTTGATAATATTAATCCAAATGATATTGAATCCATCGAAGTCTTAAAAGATGCGGCAGCTGCTGCTATATATGGGTCAAGAGCATCAAACGGAGTGGTCTTAATTACTACTAAACGGGGTAAAACCGGCAAACCAAAAGTCAGCCTTAATATGTATGGTGGGTATAACGAAGCCGCTAAAAAACTGGAGATGATGAATGGTGATCAATGGATCGAGAACGCTACTGAAGTGATCAATGCATTATATGTGGCAAGATATGGATCTGTTGGTGCAACGGCAAATGATGACAGGGCCACGAGGTTAGCAAGAAATGGCGGAGTTTTCGACGCTAATTACATCCTTGACCCCCGTTGGACGATGCCGGGCCATCCGGGATTACGATTCATAGATTGGCAGGACGCCATATCAAGGAAAGGCAAGATGCAGAACTACGAAGTTGCGGTAAGTGGTGGAACGGAGGCTGTAAAATATTTTATGTCGGGCAATTACGCAAACCAGGAAGGCTTTATTGTGAACGTAGGGTACAAGGCATATTCCCTCAGGGCAAATTTAGAGATCAATGCTTCCAGGAAATTAAAATTTGGCCTGAACGTTGCTCCAACCTTCTCTGTTACCCAAGACCCGGGAGTTGATGGACAAAATTCCCTTTTTCACCAGGCACTGAGTCTTGCACCTGTACAGGAAGACACAATGGGTTTATTTGTTAATACCGCAAATGATGGCCAGTATATCTATAGCAGCACTACCAACTCACCACTGGGTAAATTGACATACAATAAAGGTACAACCAAACGCTACCGTACTTTGGGTACTATCTACGGAGAATACCAGGTTATTAAGGGCTTGACTCTCAGAAGTTCAGTTAATTTAGATAATACGGATAATATTTCAACTACCTATGTCTCTTACCTGACAGCAGGGAGCCTGGCAGCAAGAACTTTTACCGGGTCAAATAACCTGCTTGCCGCCACCTCCGGTACTTATAACAGTTACAGAAGACAAACCTTTGTAAATGAAAACACCCTTACCTATGGTACCGTATTTAAAAGTGTTCACAGTATAAATCTACTCGGGGGATATTCATACAACCTGGATCGGTTAGACAGGACCACCATGAGCTCAAATGGCGGATTTACCAGTGCAGTCATACAAACATTAAATGCAGCCGCAGCGGTTACCGGTAATACTACTTCAAGCCAGAGTGTATTGATTTCCTGGTTCAGCCGGCTGCAATATGCTTATAAAGAAAAATATCTTCTTTTGGCAAGTTTACGCAGGGACGGAACTTCCAGGGTGGGATCGAATAATCAGTTTGCAATATTTCCCGCCGTTTCTTTAGGATGGAGAGTAACACAGGAGAACTTTATGAGAGGGTTACCTGTGATCAGCGATCTGAAGTTAAGGGTATCTTATGGTGTAAACGGGAACCCACCTACAGCTGACTATGGATCGATTGCAACCATTGGTTCTTCCGGATATGTTTTTGGTACGCCGGCTGTGGTGATCGGTCAGATTCCTAATGTTTTGGCTAACCCGGATTTGAAATGGGAAAAATCCGAAACCTGGGACATTGGGTTTGATTTCGGAATTCTAAAAAATCGTATCACCGGCTCCTTTGACTATTATAATAAGTTAAACACAGATCTTTTATTGAATGTCCAGATTCCGGCAGCCACCGGGTTCTCCAACTATCTTACTAATATCGGTTCAGTAAGGAATATAGGCCAGGAACTTGAAATTACATCACGTAATATGGTGGGTAAATTCGAGTGGACCAGTTCTGTAAATCTAACCCATAATACCAACAAGATAGAAGCCCTGGCACCTGGTCAAACGCAAATCATTATACCTAATGGCAATAATGTAACAAGCCAGATCTTGCGTGTCGGAGAAGCTTTAAACAGTATTTATGTTTTAAAGACTATTGGGTTTTTATCGCAGGATGATATCCTGAGAGGTGTAGCCCGTTATGGTGCCCAGTCCGAGGGAGATCTGAAATACCAGGATACCAACGGGGATGGTTTAATAAGCGAGGCAGATAAAGTAATAGTCGGTCACCCCAGTCCCGACTATACATATGGTATCTCGAATACATTCAGGTATAAAGGGTTTGATCTGAATGTATTGGTACAGGGTCAATCCGGCGCTTCTATCTTTTCAGAATTGGGAAGGGCCCTTACCCGGCCGGGGCAGGGGCGATCGGACAATCATCCGGCATCTTATGTAAACAGGTGGAGATCGCCAGCAAACCAGGGGGATGGCCGTTTTGGGAAGACCTATGCAACGTATTATAGTCCCATTACTTCCGCTACGGATTGGTTATACTCATCCAACTATATCAGGGTCAGGAATATCACGTTAGGCTATAATTTAAAAAAATTGTTTAAAACAAACATTATAACAGGAGCCCGGCTTTATCTCACCCTGGAAAACTTTTTTGGTCGAGATAAATATACCAATGGTTTAAATCCGGAAGCAACGAATACCAGTGCAAGTTCCAATGCCGCCTACCCGGCAACGGGTGATTATGGTGGTATGCCGCTGGCAAAATCATTGATTTTTGGGTTAAATATTACATTTTAATTACCCCTAATTTTTAAGATAATGAAAAAAATCCCTTTTAGTATAATTATAGCAGTTGTGATCCTTGCATCATCGTGCAAAAAGGATTTAGACCAGGTACCTATTTCAACGGCAACCACCGTAACTTTTTTCAAGCAACCCAGCGACTTTATACAAGCCGTCAATGCAACCTACAATTCCCTGAGAGGTTATCCTGACAGGTCACTTTACCTTTCCGAAATACGGTCTGATAATATATATCCTACTAACGATGTGGCCCGGGACCCTGATCCCATTAATAATTTTGCAACGGGAATTGCACCAAATGTATATGTGGAGGAAGCATGGACTGCAAATTTTAGCGGTATATTCAGGGCTAACACGGTACTTGACCAAATCACAAAGAACGGCAGCTTTATCGGCAATGCTGCTTTGGCAACAAGATTAACAGCAGAGGCAAAATTCCTGCGTGCCTTTTTTTACTTCGACCTGGTGAAGTATTTTGGTAAAGTGCCATTGATTGATCACCCTGTATCAGCCAGCGAAGCTAATACCATTGGCCGCAGCCCCCTAACTGATGTATATGCACTCATTATCGCAGATCTTCAGTTTGCTGTAACAAATTTGCCGGCTAACTACAGCGGAACCTTTCCTAATTATACCGCAGGAGATGTGGGCAGGGCTACTAAATATGCTGCAGAAGCAATGCTTGCCAGGGTTTACATGACCCGTTCGGGAGTAACATATGGTATTGAAGGACCCGGTATGGCGTTAAACGAATGGAGCCTGGCTTTGCCATTATTACAGGATATTATCACCAACGGAGGGTTTGTATTCAACGCCGGTTTGTATTCTTTCCCCGTAGCAGCAGCCGGTATTTTTTCATATACTAATCAAAACCCGACCACTAATAAAGAAGCTGTATTTGACGTAATGTACCTCACCGGCCAAACCCCCGTTTTAGGAGCTACATTTACCTGGCAGCTCGTTCCTCAAAACTATTTCAATTCATTACCGGCAGGTAATACACCGGCAAACGGAGCGCTTGGAACACCTTCTGTATCAAACGACATGCTAAACAGTTATGCGGCGACCGATACACGCAAAGCACCTTTTATCCATACCAGCGCTTACACGTTTAGTGGCAGTACGGAGAGCAAGGCTTTCTTCAGGAAATATGTAGATACTACCAGGATCCCTGCAAGCAGGTTTGACTGGGCTATCAATTTTATTGCCATCCGCTATACAGATATATTGATGCTTAAAGCAGAGTGTATATTACGCGGCGCTCCCGGTACACAGGTTGAGGTGGATGCGATAGTAAACCAGGTAAGGGCCAGGGCGGCACAACCTCCGATCGCAGGGGTTACATTACCCCAGTTGTTCGATGAGCGAAGAAGAGAGTTTGCTGCTGAAGGGTCCCGCTGGTTTGACCTGCAAAGAAGCGGCAATCTAATAACAATAATGAATGCATGGAGAGTTGTTGAAGATGCAGTCCTTCGTAAGATGAACACCATAACAGCAAATCATGTTATTTATCCTGTGCCTCAAACCCAGTTGGATGCTGCACCGGGTTTATATACACAGAATCCGGGCTACTAAATTTTTATGGAAAGAAGGAATTTCATTTCCCGGTTTTCTATCTTATCAGCAGGAGCCTGTTTCGCAAATAGCGTTGCAGGCTCTTTCTTTACTGACGACAATGAATCACCCTTTGCAAAACATTTACAACCTGTAGGACGGGTCTTGGAAATGGAAGGATATTATGTATGGTGCAATAGCCCGATAGAAAGTGAGGACGGAAAGATCCACATCTTTTTTTCTCGCTGGGATGCAAAAAAGGGAATGGGAGGCTGGATAAACGGAAGCGAGATCGCTCATGCTGTTGCCGATTCGCCCGAAGGACCTTTTCAATATGTTGAAACGGTCTGTTCACCCCGCCCCGGCTATTGGGATGCAACCACCTGTCACAATCCATTGATAAAAAAAATAGATAACAGGTATTGCCTTTTTTATATTGGCAACTCAAATGGCAAGACAAACACAAAAAGAATAGGCCTTGCTTTTTCTGATACATTGAACGGCCCCTGGCTGCGGCCGGATAAGCCTTTGCTGGAAACAGGAAAGGAAGGTGCATGGGACGATCACTGTACCACCAATCCTGCATTTATAAAACATCCAAACGGTCAATACTGGTTGTATTATAAATCATGGAATACCAAAGACTATACAACATCAACGGATCCCCTGGTAAAAGGGAATCGAAAATACGGGCTTGCTATCGCTGATAAACGCGAAGGGCCTTATGTAAAGTACACCGGTAACCCCGTCATTGATTTTTCGTACAAAGGCAACAATTGCCAATTTGAAGATGCTTTTGTGTGGATGGAGAAAGGGAAATTCAGAATGATTGCCAGGGATATGGGGTTTTTCAATCATCAGAATGGCATTGTCATGAAATCAAGAGATGGGGTGAAATGGAAACTGCCTGAAATAGCCTATTATCCAGCGGATAAATATATTCAGCAAGCACCACCACCTCCCCACCTGAAAAAGTATGGTCGTTTTGAACGGCCACAGCTCTTATTTTTAAAGGGCAAACCTGCTTATTTATTCACTACATCGCAAGGGGGGAAATATATGACAGCTTCACCTTTTATTTTCAAAATCGGGTAAAGGAGTTTGGAAGAAATTAGTTTTTAATAATGTGTGAATATTCTCTAAAATGATGAAAAGAATTTGTTTTTCCACTTTTTTGTTCTTCCTTGTGTTGTCATTGGCAAATGCACAAAAAGGGAATGATGTAACAACCCCGCTTCATGCACTGAAACCGGATTACCCGGTGCCGTATGAACCAATGAGTAAAGAAAGTATAAAAAAAGTATTGGATCGGGTGTTCAATTACCTGGATGCAGTAACACCTGCACAAATGATAAATAAGCAAACCAATGAAGTGATAAATAATGTATCAGAAATTGATACCAACACGATGGTAAAACAGGGAGATTACCGGCTTAACAGTTATGAGTGGGGTGTTACCTATTCCGGTATGTTGCTGGCAGGAGAAACAACAGCCGATAAGCGTTATACCGAGTATGTACAAAAACGGTTTTCATTTTTATCGAAGTGGATACCTGCGGTCAAAAAATTAGCGGCAACCGGCGCTTATACAAACAGGAACTACCCTTTCCGGCAGGCTATTGAACCTAAAGCATTGGATGATGCCGGTGCAATATGTGCCGCTATGATCAAAGCCCAGCGGTCCGGAATCAGCAACGATCTTGGTCCTTTTATTGACAATTATATTGATTTTGTTTCCAACAAAGAATATCGCCTGTCTGATGGAACACTGGCAAGGGTTCGTCCGCAAAAGAATACATTATGGCTGGATGACCTCTACATGGGTGTACCGGCATTGGCACAAATGGGTAAACTCACCGGTGATCATACATATTTTGATGACGCGGTTAAACAGGTAAGGCAATTTGCACAACGGATGTTCAATAAGGAGAAAGGTGTATATATGCACGGATGGGTAGAAAGCATGGAGACTCACCCCGAGTTCCGCTGGGCAAGGGCGAATGGCTGGGCATTGATGGCAAAAATTGAGCTGTTGGATGTATTGCCGGAGAATCATCCCGGCCGGAGCTTTGTCATTGACCAGTTAAAGGCTCATGCAAAAGGATTGGCATCATACCAGGGTGGGAGGGGATTCTGGCACCAGTTGCTTGACAGAACAGATTCCTACCTGGAAACATCGGCAACCGCCATCTATGCCTATTGCATAGCACGTGCCTGCAATAAAGGTTGGCTCGATCCTGTTACCTATGCACCCATGGCCATGCTGGCATGGAATGCAGTAGCGACAAAAGTGAACGACAAAGGACAGGTGGAGGGAACATGTGTGGGAACAGGTATGGCATTTGACCCTGCATTTTATTATCATCGCCCGGTTAATGTTTTTGCAGCTCATAGCTATGGACCGGTATTGCTGGCAGGAGCAGAATTATACAGGATGATGAAAAAAAATCCCTTTAAGATAAATGATAGCGCATTGCAGTACTATCAATAATTGGCAAGTAGTAAGTATGCGATCGCATTGACTGGTATTGGATGCTGCTCTTAAGACAAAATGGTGATATGAAGAGTTTTCGATGGATATTTTTATTTCTACTCATTATTGCTGGGGCAACAGCTTTTGCACAACAGCAAAAGAATTATGTTTTATGGTATGATAAACCGGCTAAAGACTGGAATGAAGCCCTGCCCATCGGTAATGGACGTTTAGGCGCCATGATATTTGGAAGGGCAGACGCAGAGCTGATACAACTAAATGAACAGACTTTGTGGACAGGCGGACCCGCCAACCTGGACCCCAATCCCGGGTCACCTGGTTATTTACAGCCGGTAAGAGATGAATTATTCAGGGACAGTATCCAGGGGGCGGTGAGGCTGCTCAAAAAAATGCAGGGCCCTAATACACAAATGTACCAGCCGCTGGGGGATATCATCATCCGGTATCCTGTTGATAAGGATGCTATCGATACAAATTCAGTTTACAGGAGCCTGAATATTTCGAATGCCACCGCCTCCACGAAGTTTACAGCGAATGGTATTCAATATTCCAAAGAAATCTTTTCTTCTGCACCCGACCAGGTGATCATAATAAGATTGACAAGCAGCAAACCAGGGGCCTTAAGTTTTTCAGTAGATGTAAGCCATGAATTAGAACACAATAAAAAAGTGATTGCCGGTAAACAGCTGCTGTTAACAGGTAAAGCAAGGATAGCCGACGATGAACGCCGCAATCCGAAACCATTGATCTATAAAGAAGATTCTCATTGTAAAGGGATGCGTTTCCAGTTCCGGGTAAAACCCGTACTCAAAGACGGTACACTTACTTCAACGGATACCTCTTTAATTATCACCAATGCAACAGAGGTATTATTATATATATCTGCTGCCACCAGTTTTAACGGGTATCAAAAATGTCCCAATAAAGACGGGAAAGATGAAAATGTCCTGGCAACAGGTCATTTAAATAATGCGCTGAAAAAAAACTACCAGGAATTATTACAGGCACATATAAAGGACTACCAGCAATATTTTAACAGGCTTGTGTTTTCAGTTACTGATCAGCCTGCACCAGGGATATCTACCGATAAGCGGCTGGCATTATATAAGGCCGGTGCACCCGACCCTTCTCTGGAGGAGATGTATTTTCAGTTTGGACGATATCTATTGATCTGTTCCTCAAGACCGGGTGGTATTCCTGCTAATCTACAGGGGATCTGGAATCCATTGATTCGCCCCCCCTGGAGAAGTAACTACACAACCAATATTAATCTGCAGATGAATTACTGGCTGGCGTTACAATGTAACCTGGAAGAAATGAACCTCCCTTTGATCGAACATATCAAACGGTTGGCCAAAAATGGGACTGCGACTGCAACAAATTATTATAATATGCGGGGATGGGCCGTACACCATAACTCGGATATATGGGCACAGACAAATCCTGTTGGTGAAGGTAGCGGCGATCCAAAGTGGGCCAATTGGAGCCTGGGAAGCCCATGGCTGAGCCAGCATCTTTACGAGCATTATCGTTTTACATCAGATAAGAAGTATTTGAAGGAAACGGCCTATCCTTTAATGAAAACCGCTGCTTTGTTCTGTTTAGATTGGCTGGTAGAAAAGGATGGTAAATTTATTACAGTGCCTTCCACATCACCTGAAAATGTTTACCTCCATCCCAACGGATTTAAAGGAACCGTAACCATTGCTTCCGCCATGGATATGGAGATCATCTGGGATCTTTTCACCAATATCATTGAAGCAACAGAAGTCCTTGGCATTGATCAAAACTTCGCGGAGCTGGTAAAAGAAAAGCGGGCTAAGTTAAACCCACTGAAAATTGGTAAAAAAGGAAACCTGGTGGAATGGTATGACGATTGGGAGGATGAGGATCCGCAACACCGGCATGTTTCTCATGCATTCGGGTTGCATCCAGGCAGACAGATATCTCCATTAATTGATGAAAATTATGCGAATGCCATCCGTAAAACGCTGGTGATAAGAGGTGATGGGGGTACCGGGTGGAGTAAAGCATGGAAAATAAATTTCTGGGCGAGGTTGCTGGACGGTGATCATGCTTATAAAATGTACCAGGAATTGTTAAAGACCTCAACACTCAATAATTTATTTGACACCCATCCGCCATTCCAGATTGATGGAAATTTTGGCTCCACGGCAGGTATCGCTGAAATGCTTGTACAGAGCCATTTAGAAGCTATTCAATTATTACCGGCTTTACCGTCCGCCTGGAAAGACGGCCATGTGAAAGGGTTAATAGCCAGGGGAAATTTTGAAATAGAACTCTGGTGGAAAGATAGAAAGTTGACCAGGGCATCCGTCATTTCTAAAGCAGGGAACATTTGCAGGCTTAGTACTGATCAAAAAATAAATAGTGCAACAGTTAAATTTACACAATCAATGACTAAGCTGGGTGGGCAACAACAACATATCGTCAGCTTTCCAACTATAAAGGGAAGGAAATATGAACTCGTTGTTAAATGATACAAAAAATAACTATTATAATAACAGTGCTGTTTGCTACCAATACGCTGATGGCCCAGCAAACATCTTTCAAATTTGATTTTGGTACTGCTAAAACCGCTCCCGGGTATACAGCGGTAACACCGGCAACAAAATTCAATTACAAAACAGGTTATGGATTTGAGCAAGGATCTGCGATAATGGCTGTAGATCGCGGTGGTAATGTATTGACGGGGGATTATATCACCAGTAACAAACCTTTTTATTTCTCCGTAAAACTTCCGGAAGGAAATTATGACGTGAAAATCATACTGGGAGATAGAAAAGGGATATCTGCCACAACAGTGAGGGCAGAGAACAGAAGATTATTTCTGCAAAATGTCAGAACAAAAAACGGAGAAGTCATTGAAAAAACATTTACCGTGCATGTCCGGGACAGTGTGATAAGGGATACTGGCGGTAATCCCGTAAGCATGGTGCGATTAAAACCCCGTGAGATCACTTACCTGCACTGGGATAATTTACTAACGATAGAATTTAATGATTCGCTTCCAAAAGTGTGTGGCCTGGAAATCAGGCCTAATACAGGGGCAACAACTATTTTCCTTGCTGGAAATTCTACTGTGGTTGACCAGGACCGGGAGCCATGGGCTGCCTGGGGACAAATGTTTCCTTCTTTTTTTGAGGCAAAAAATATTTGCATTGCCAACTATGCAGAAAGTGGTGAAACATTAAAAGCATTCAAAGGAGAAAAAAGGCTTGACAAAGTTTGGAGCATGGTAAAGCCCGGGGATTATCTTTTTATTGAATTTACCCATAATGATCAAAAACCGGGTGCTTATTACCTGGACCCATTCACTACTTACAAATCGACATTAAAAGAATGGATTACAGAAGCAAGGAAGAAAAAGGTCACTCCTGTATTGGTAACATCTATGCATAGAAGAAGTTTTGACTCAGCGGGACATATCATAAATACCTTGCTGCAGTACCCGGAAGCTATGCGTCAAACTGCAAGGGAAGAAAATGCAGCGTTAATTGATTTGAATGCGATGAGTAAAAGTCTATATGAAGCATGGGGACCAGAAAGATCCATTAAAGCATTTGTACATTATTCAGCCAATAGTTTCCCGGGTCAGGACAAACAGCTAAAAGACGACACTCATTTTAGTACCTATGGTGCTTATGAACTGGCCAGGTGTATAGTTCAGTCAATCAAAGACCAGCGTTTACCATTTGTAAAATACTTGAGAAAGGATATTCCTGTATTTAATCCGGCCCTGCCTGGTGCTTTGGAAAAATGGTACTGGCCTTTGAGTGTAATGATATCATCCCGGCGACCAGATGGGAACTGAGTGGGAGTAATAGTCACTGCCAGTTTGATAGAATTTGCTACAGGATAGAGCAGGATGATATTGCTTTGTTCCTTAAATAACTTTATAAGCGCCCGTTTCAATCTATAAATGCTTAAAACGATTTGCTATGCTTAGACAAGGATTTCTCCTGTTACTTTACCTTAACCTGTTCTGGATATGTCTTCGGGCACAGCCCGTTCTGGAAACAGGCGGTAAGCCAATGCCCGACGAGTGGATTGACAAAGACACCCATCATAAAATAATTAAACTGACCCGGAAGGAAGGCAGCAATATGGGATTCTACTTTCATAATAATCCCTTTGTTGACAATAAAATGGTTTTTTACAGCACCGCCCCGCAAAAGGAAGAAGACAAAGCTGCCAAACAGGAAACTTATAATATCAACTCGAAAGATAAACAGCTTTATACGGTTGGTTTAAAATCATTGAAGATTGAACAACTTACACATCAGCAGTACCCGATGAACGGGGAAATTGTTTCGGCCAAAAGAAAGGAGGTTTTTTACCAGGTCAATGATACAGTGTTCTCCGTCAATATATATACAAAGAAAGAAACCAAAGTATATGTTTTCCCCCCAGATTTTAAGGCTGGTATTACCTGCATAAATGCAGACGGTACATTACTGGGCGGTGTAAAATCAAGCGATGAGGAAAAAGAATTGTTTAAAAATAACCCCGGCAAGTCAAGCTATTTCAATATTATTTATGAAGCCAGGTTACCACGTACTTTATTTACCATTGACCTAAAAACCAAAGATCTCAATAAACTTTTTACAGACAGTGCCTGGCTCAATCATGTGCAGTTTTCAGCGGCCAACCCCAACTTATTAATGTTTTGTCATGAAGGCCCCTGGCATAAGGTAAACAGG
Organism: Chitinophagaceae bacterium; assembly: GCA_031406595.1. Lineage (GTDB taxonomy): Bacteria > Bacteroidota > Bacteroidia > Chitinophagales > Chitinophagaceae > JJ008. Next base: position 11,839 of record JANOHQ010000117.1, on the reverse strand, counting down.
ATATGGACAATTGATGTAAAGACAAAAAAGATAACCCAAATTCATCAGCGCGTTATGGATATGGAAATAGCCGGACATGAATGGAGCAGTGCTGATGGCAATATTATTTGGTATGATCTGCAACAGCCAAAGGGTCAAACATTTTTTATAGAAGGGCATGATATAAATACCGGGCAAAAAACAAAATACCAATTGCAGAGAAATGAATGGAGTATACACTTTAATAGTACAAGAAACAATAAACTATTTTGTGGTGATGGTGGCGATCCCGGGCAGGTGGCAAAAGCACCGGATGGTCAATGGATATATTTGTTTACACCAGGCCGGGATGGATTTTCGTCTGAGAAGTTGGTGAATATGAAAAACCATAAATACAGTCTGGAACCGAATGTGCATTTTAGTCCGGATGAAAAATGGGTTATATTCAGAGCCAACTTTGAAGGAGAGACCAATGTGTATGCGGTGCAAGTGAAAAAGTCGAAACGCTGATTTTTCAATGATACCATTTGTTCCTGTCTATACTGCCTGAAAAAAAATTAAATGAAGAAAATATTCCTGGTAGTCCTGCTTGGTTGTTTTGTAAGCACCCTCAATGCGCAAATAAAATGGCCTGTTGTTACAAAAACTACCAGGCCCTGGACAAGATGGTGGTGGGAGGGAAATGCTGTAAATAAAAAAGACCTGACATGGAACCTGGAGCAATACCAGAAAGCCGGGTTAGGCGGTGTGGAGCTCACACCCATCTATGGAGTGTATGGATACGAAAAGCAATTCATTGATTTTCTATCGCCTGATTGGATGGGGATGTTTAACTATACATTGGCAGAGGCAAAACGATTAGGAATAGGTGTTGACCTGGCCAACGGAACCGGCTGGCCCTTTGGCGGACCCTGGGTTACAGAAAGTGATGCCAGTAAAACAATTTATTTCAAAACATATTCAGTAAATGGCGGAGAGCAATTAAAAGATACTATAGCATACAGCCAGGAAGCATTAGTAAGAACTGCCAATAACAAACCAGCAAGCATCGATACCATTCTGAAACCGGTATATATAAATAAAAACCTTCAGGCACTTGCTTTGGACCAGATACAATATCCCGGCAAATTGCGGTTGACAACACTAATTGCTTATGCCGATTCAAAAACACTTTTAGATATTACCGGTAAAGTGGATGCCATGGGGAAACTGAACTGGATCGCTCCACCAACCGGAGGGAAATGGACATTGTACGCTCTATTCGAAGGGCTTCATGGAAAGATGGTGGAACGGGCAGCGCCGGGTGGCGAAGGATATGCTATTGATCATTTCTCCTCCACAGCAACAGCCAATTATTTAAAAAAATTTGATGCTGCCTTCAAAAGGCATGATATTTCTTATTTGCGATCCTTTTTCAATGATTCGTACGAAGTGGATGATGCGCGGGGCCAGGGTAACTGGACACCACAATTATTTTCCGAATTCCAAAAAAAGAGGGGTTATGATCTGAAGGAACAGTTGCCTGCCTTATTTGGAAAGGATGATGCAGAAAAAAATAGCCGGGTGATCTATGACTATCGCTCCCTTATTGACGAGTTGTTGTTAGAACATTTTACGATTACCTGGAAAAAATGGGCTGGTTCGAAAGGGAAAATGGTCCGTAACCAATCACATGGTTCGCCGGCCAATACATTAGACCTTTACAGTGTGGTGGATATTCCTGAAACAGAAGGTAATGATATACTTCGTTTCAAGTTTGCAACTTCTGCGGCAAATGTTACAGGAAAAAAACTAGTCTCTGCTGAATCGGCAACCTGGCTCAATGAACATTTTCTCTCCTCCTGGGGCGATGTGAAAAAGGCAATTGATCTTTATTTTTTGGGGGGAGTGAATCATATCTTTTATCACGGTACAGGGTATTCCCCCAAAGATGCACCCTGGCCCGGTTGGTTGTTTTATGCGGCCGTTCATTTTCAACCCACCAACCCGCAATGGAAGGATTTTCATGTATTGAATGACTATATCGCAAGGGTGCAATCTTTTTTACAAAACGGAACACCCGACAATGACATATTGTTATACTACCCGATCATTGACCGTTACTCAGAAACGGGCAATACCTTGCTTCAGCATTTTGATGGCATGGAGAGAAATTTTGAGAAAACGGATTTTGAACAGGTCTCAAAATGGATGGTGGGGAAGGGTTATAGTTTCGATTTTTTTTCAGACCGGCAATTGCAAAATTTTTCCAATTCTGAAGATTTGATATACAGTGGGGGGAATGCTTACCGGACTATTTTATTACCAGCTAATAAACTGATCGCGGAAGGGTCATTTCAAAAACTTTTAAACTTAGCAAAACAGGGGGCAACTATTCTTATTTATAAAAACCTGCCACAGGATGTACCCGGTTTCGGGCAGTTAGGTAGCCGGAGAAAGATGTTTGAGCAATTGACCACACAGCTAACATTCCAGGGTAAAGGACCTGTAAAAAAAGCATCCATTGGAAAAGGAAGTTTTTTTATGAGCGACAGTATGGAAGACCTTTTACTGGTATCCAAAGCGAGAAAGGAAAGCCTCGCCGGTATGGGATTGTCTCTTATCCGCAGGAAAAACAGCCAGGGTAGCGTATACTTTATTAATAATCGTTCTTCTTCTGCTTTTAATGACTGGATTGAATTGAATGAAAAACCTGCATCAATTGGCTTGTTTGATCCCATGACAGGGAAAAGTGGGATGGCTATTTCGAAGAAAAATGATAAAGAGGTTATCAATGTATTAGTACAATTGCAGCCTTTTGAATCAGTTATCATACAGTCGTACAATACAAAGAAAACAGGTAATTTATATCCTTATATCACTCCAAATGGACAAGCGAAAGAAATAAAAGGTGACTGGACAATTGAATTCCTGGATGGCGGTCCCGTACTTCCGGCAAAGATTACCACCCAAAAATTAAGTTCATGGACAGACCTGGAGGGAGAAGAGGTGAAGAATTTTTCAGGAACAGCAAGATATACCACCTCATTCGAAAAACCGGCGGGGGATGCAGCCAGCTGGATATTAAACCTGGGACAAGTTAATGAAACTGCAGAAGTCCTGTTAAACGGAAAGACCGTTGCAACATTGATTGGTCCAACTTTTCAATGTGTTATTCCTTCTTCCGCCCTGCAACCAATGAATAAACTTGAAATAATTGTAGCCAACCTGATGGCGAATCGTATTTCATATATGGACAGGAATAATCTTCCCTGGAAAATATTTTACAATACTAATATGCCGGCAAGAAGAAGGGAAAATAGTAAGAACGGCCTGTTTGATGCGTCAGCGTGGAAGCCTTTACCATCAGGACTTTCGGGACCGGTTACAATAATTGAATCAGGACAAATTAAATGAACCCGGAAAAAGACAATGCGTCATCAAATAAACCTGGTACAGCCTTTCTTTAAAAAGACAAAGATCAATCAGGTCAAAAGAAGACTGCTTCAGCTTTGTTTTTTTACGCTGTTAAAAGCAGCATCTTTTGCCCAAACCAAACAAATAAAATATCTCTCCGGTACAGATGCTAAACAGACGGTGCAATGGGATTTCTTTTGTACAGGCGGTCGGAAGAGCGGCGAATGGAAAAAGATAGAAGTACCGGGTTGCTGGGAGCAACAGGGTTTTGGCAATTATAATTATGGGAGAGATTATAAAACCAATGGAAAGAATGCCAGGTTTTATGATGAGCAGGGTATATATAAGTACAGGTTCTCCATTCCGGCAACATGGAAAAATCAACATGTAAATATAGTTTTTGAGGGTAGCATGACGGATACGGAAGTAAAGATAAATGGTAAGCCGGCCGGAGCTGTTCACCAGGGAGCTTTCTATCGTTTTAAGTACGATATATCTTCGTTGTTGTATTTTGATAAACCCAATACGCTCGAAGTAACGGTTAGTAAAATGAGTACAGACGAAAGTGTCAATAATGCAGAACGGTTGGCTGACTATTGGGTATTCGGAGGGATCTTCCGGCCGGTGTTTTTAGAAGCCGTCCCCAGACAATTTATTGATTATGTGGGGATCGATGCGAAAGCAGATGGAAAATTTGCCATGCAGGTTTGGACAAAAGGGCTTTCACAAAATGCCACAGTTGTTACCACGATTACAGATGCGAATAAGAAAGTGTTATCAATTGTAAAAACCGGTGTTTCAAAAACTGACGAAAATGTTATTGTAAATGCTCAACTTCCGGGGATAAAGAAATGGACATCAGAAACTCCGGATCTTTACAATGCTCATGTTGTACTGCAGGATGCTGGCGGAAGAAAGATCTATGAACTCGATGAAAAATTTGGTTTCCGCTCCATTGAGATAAGACATGGACAAGGTGTTTATATCAATGGCACACAGGTAAAATTTAAAGGAGTAAACCGGCATTGCTGGTGGCCGGAAACAGCACGAAGTTTAAGTAAAGAACAGGAATTGCAGGATGCGCTGCTGCTAAAAGAGATGAATATGAACGCAGTCAGGTGTTCGCATTATCCCCCTGATAAATATTTCTTACAGGTTTGCGACAGTCTTGGAATATATGTATTGAATGAACTGGCTGGTTGGCAAAAATTTTACTCCACAAAAGCTGGTGAACTACTGGTGAAAGAATTGGTGTTACGGGATTTGAACCATCCTTCTATTATTTTCTGGGACAATGGCAATGAAGGCGGCACGAATAAGGAGCTGGACGATGATTTTGTAAAATGGGATTTTCAACAGCGCCCTGTACTTCATCCGCATCACCGGCCCGGTAATCAATTCAACGGGATTGACTGCAATCACTATGAAGATTATTACAGCACACAAAAAATATTGAATGATTCATTGATCTATATGCCAACAGAAATGCTTCATGCACAGGATGATGGTGGTGGTGGTGCGGCGATGGAGGACTTCTGGAACCTTCATTGGGCGTCGCAAAGATCAGCCGGGGTATTTATCTGGGCAATGGTGGATGAAGCAGTTGTGCGAACAGATTTGAACAACGCGATGGATGCCAATGGATTAAATGCAAATGACGGCGTACTCGGCCCTCACCGGGAAAAAGAAGGGAGTTTTTATGCACTAAGGGAAATATTTTCTCCTATCCGGTTAAATCTGCCGGCACAACTACCACTCCATTTTACCGGGCTAATTGAACTGGACAACCGGTTTCATTTTACCAATGCGAATCAATGTACTTTTCACTGGGCATTAGTTGATTTTGCCACGCCTTTTAGCCGTTTTGACGGCTATGTGGTAAAGAAAAAAGGAATAATGGCTGCGCCGGACGTGATCCCGCTAAAGCAAGGTTTTTTAAACCTGCACCTGCCCATTGATTATAAAAACTATGATGCGCTGTTGATCCTGGCAAAAGACCCCTTTGGTAAAGAGCTATATAAATGGACAACTGAGATCAAAAGCAAACAAACCCAGTTGAATAATTTAGTTTCTTTTAATACGGATTCTACTTTTTTAAAGGAAACGGACAGCACATACACTATTACCGGCGGGGAGGTAAGTGTGGTGCTTGAAAAAAAATCAGGCCATCTTGTAACAACAAAAAATACGGCTAATGATTATGTGCTGTCATTTAATAATGGCCCTGTGCTGGTGAAAGGTGCTGCAACCGTTGTGGCAACAAAAGCATACACAGAAGGCAATGGCCATGTAGTTGAGTTTACTTACAGCGGTAATTTGAAATATACCAAATGGTCGATCAATGCCAGCGGCTGGACAACGCTGGAGTATGAATACAGTATGGAAGGCGATCAGCCTTTTGCGGGTATAAGTTTTAATTATCCTGAAAATTATGTGTTATCAAATCGTTGGTTAGGTAAAGGCCCTTCACGGCAATGGAAGAATCGGTTACAGGGTACAGCTGTAAATGTTTGGCAAAACATTTATAACAACACACATACGGGTTACTCGCCGGTGGTTTATCCCGAGTTCAAAGGTTATTATGGCAATATAACATGGATAGAACTGAGTACTGTTGAAGGCAAGTTTTATATTGCCAGTAAAGACAGTGGTTTGTATGTGCGGCTATTTGATTTTTATGCATTGAGTGCCGCAGCAAAACCACACCCGGAAATTCCTGTTGGAAGTATTTCATTTTTGGATTGTATTCCGCCGATCGGAACGAAGCTGGCAACAGGACTTACTACCAATACTAAAGTGTATGGTCCGCAAAGCGAATTAAATCATTTGTCGGGGAGCAAAAAGCGAACATTATATTTTTACTTTGGTTTACCAAAAACAACCAGCAGTAAAGAGCAGTATAGCAGACCGGCGGTTGATAATGTGTTTTAATTGTAGCATTCATGCGGATAATAATTTTCTTTATCTGTTTTTTGTATATCGATACGGTGTTTGCTCAAAGCAATGACACGATCAGGTACTGGCATGATATTGAAAGAACGATACGCTATCAACCCGAAGGCAATGACTTTGTTATTACCAATGGCAATCGCCGGTTCACAAGAGCCTTATATGGCACCAATAGCGCTTTCCGGGCAGAAGCCGGTGACTTGCCCGAGTTTGCATTGTATATGCCCGGAATGGGCGGTACGATAAAATTCGGCTTATCGGGTAATGATACAAGTAAGTGGCTGATCAATGCGGATACGATAACAGCCCGGTATCGTGCCGGAAGTATGCTCTATGATATTAAAGACAAAATTCTCGGTCAGGGTAAGATGCATCTGGTTATTCTTGCAAGGGGTGATGCAGAAGGGCTAATTATTCAGGTGCAGTTTGAAAATGTTCAAACACCCGTGAGCTTAGTATGGGCGTATGGAGGTGCTTCCGGAAAAAAATTCAACCGTGATGGCGACATGGGACCTGATCCCGAAAGCAGTTTTTATTTAAAGCCTGAGAATTGCATCGATAATAGTTTTGGCATCAACAAAAATACTTTCCTGCTAAAGTATGGGACTGGTGTTGTTGCAGAAGGAGATCCTTACGTAAACCGAAATTTTGCATCTGATACTGTAAAAGCAGTCAGGATCGGGAAAGAAATGCAAATTACTGGGTTTGTTCCACCAACCATGGAGTTGCATGTCGCAGATGCTGCGGAACAAAACACACCGCATAATTTATTCAATTCCAAACAAAGTAAAACTTCCCTGATCACCGGACGGATGGATATAAATAATGGTGAAGCATCTTATTTTTCCATCCAGGGTAAGAACAACAGCCATTCAGTTGGATACGATGATGCGGTAAATATTTTCAACGATGCGGAAACGGCGAGAAAGAAAATTGCAGAAAGGATCAGGCTTGTAACACCGGATAAATACATTAATACACTGGGGGCCGTATTAAGCATAGCTGCTGATGCTGTATGGGAAAATCCCACATTTCTGCATGGCGCTATCGGTTGGCGTATCCGGCTTAATGGATGGCGGGGCCCTTATGTGGGTGATGTTTTAGGCTGGCACGACCGGGCGAAAACACATTTCAAAGCATATGCATTATCACAGGTAACAGAACCATCAAACGGGCCGCTCGTTTTTGATACTGCTTTGCATCTGGCGAGGACGTTGGAAAAAATGGGAACCTCTGTTTTCAGCAGCGGATATATCTGCCGTAACCCCAATGGTGATATCCGGCCTCACCACTATGATATGAACCTCGTTTATATCGATGCATTGCTGCGGCATTTCAAGTGGACAGGCGATATAGCTTTTGCAAAAGAAATGTGGCCGGTCATAGAAAGGCACCTTGCCTGGGAAAAAAGAAATTTTGATCCTGATGACGATGGCCTGTATGATGCCTATGCGGCCATCTGGGCGAGTGATGCATTGCAATATAGTGGCGGCGGTGTTACCCATTCCTCTGCTTATAATTATAAAGCAAATAAGGAAGCAGCGATTATCGCAAGACTGATCGGGGAGGATGGAAAAAAGTATGATTCAGTGGCAATAAAGATTTTGAATGCTATCAATACTACTTTGTGGATGCCCGGAAAGGGGAGTTATGCAGAATTCAAAGATATGCTGGGTAACCAACTGCTTCATCCTGCTGCGGCTGTATGGACATTATATCATGCGCTGGATAGTGATGTGCCTGATCCATTCCAGGCGTATCAATCGATGCGGTATATCGATGAAAACATCCCACATATTCCTGTAAGGGCAAAAGGGGTAGAGGAAGGATATAGTACTTTAAGCACCAGTAAATGGATGCCCTATGACTGGAGCCTGAATAATGTTGCCACTGCTGAAATAATGCATACGGCACTCGCCAACTGGCAGGCCGGGCGAAATGAAAAAGGGTTTAATTTATTTAAGAGTGAATTATTGTCAACCATGTACCTGGGTGGAAGTCCCGGGAATATAGGGCAAATATCTTTTTATGATGCGGCCCGCGGAGAAGCTTACAGGGATTTTGCCGATCCCGTTGCTATGACTGCCAGGAGTTTGGTCGAAGGATTGTTTGGTGTCCGGCCCAACGCATTGAAAGGAGAATTGATTATCAAACCGGGTTTTCCTGTAGCATGGCAAACTGCATTTCTTCAGCTACCTGATATATCAATTGATTTTAAACGAAAGGGAAAAGAAGATGTATATACTGTCATCCCGGCTTTTCAAAAAAAATTGCATTTACAATTGTTAGTAAAAGCGAATGGTTCAAGGCTTCAATTGGTAACGGTAAACGGGAAAAGAGTTGTGTGGAAGAATATCAGTGATGCTATTGAAACACCGGTAATTGAAATAAGTGCCGGGGTGCAAAGCAAGTATGTGATCAAAATTTTGTGGTCAGGAAAGAAAGCTGCCATAACCGGGTATGCAAGCAGCTACTTTAATGGAAGCACATTGAATATACAGTTTCCTGGTGCTGTGATACAAAAAATAGTTGACCCTCAAACCGTTTTACAGGAAGTACGAAAAAGTAAGGAACGGCTTACTGCCAGTATTAATGGCGTAAAAGGTCACTACACTGTTTTTGTGCAGCTAAAACAAAATGACTTTGCCTGGTGGGAGCCACTGAACCTTACGATAAAGGACTCTGTAGAAATAATAGCATCTTTTGCACAAACCAGGAACAGCCTGCGTTTCAGCGTAATTAATAATACAGATTCATTGATCAAAGGGAGCCTGGTAGTTAATGCAGGTGCCAATACATTTGCCAAACCAATAGAACTTAAACCAGGCGCTGTTTACACGCAGATGAATATGGAAGCCCGGTATGTTGTTCCGGGGACCAACGAAGTTTCCTTTTCCAATGTTAATTATAGTACCCTTCTCCGGGTGGTCAATTGGAATGTAGACGAGCCGGTTAAAAATTTGCAAACAGTTGACTTAAGTAAATTATTCAATGACAAAGTCACTAACATTTTTAAGAACGAGTATATTTCACCGAGACCCCAGGTGGCTACCCTGCAATTGCCCACGCAAGGTATCGGGGACTGGACACACCCGTTAAAAACAGCAACTATTGATGATAAAGGATTGAGAGAACGGGCAGGGATAAAGAATGAAATAATTATGCCGCAGGGTATTCCTTTTTTTACACCATCAGATCCATTCAAGCCAAATATCCTGTTCACTTCTCAGTGGGATAATTATCCGAAGGAAGCGATTGTTCCTTTAATGGGAAAGGCTTCCCATGTTTACCTGCTTATGGCTGGTTCTACCAATCCTATGCAGAGCCGGGTTGTAAACGGGACTGTAATAATCTCTTACACAGACAATACGGCCGATACATTACTGCTAAAAAACCCGGAAACCTGGTGGCCTATCGAACAGGATTATATGGAGGATGGCTTTGCCTTTACTATCGATGCTGCGAGGCCAGTTCGGGTTCATTTAAAAACAGGGGCTATGATGTCTGATTACGACAACAGCATTGACGTCTATAAGGGTAGAATGATTGATGGTGGTGCTGCAACTGTATTGGATATGTGCCTGGATCCGGCAAAGTCATTGAAGGCATTAAAACTTCAAACAATAGCCAATGATATAGTGATTGGATTGATGAGCGTTACCTTACAAAGAAATTAATCTACGAAATTATGTTGCAGGAAAGCATAGATATGATTTTAGTGCAGGTAAAAGAGATGCAGGAACGATTGAACGGCATTTTACTAAAAGAAGGCTTTACCGGAGAAAGAGCGGCAGAATGCGCAGCTGTTTTTACCGGAAACAGTGTTGATGGAATATCCACACATGGCATAAACCGTTTTCCAAGGTTTGTGGAATATATACGAAAGGGTTATATACATATACAAACTGCGCCATCCCTGAAACATAAATTTGGCGGTATCGAACAGTGGAATGGAAACCTGGGTCCTGGGATATTAAATGCATTGCATGCAACAGGAAGAGTGTTGCAACTGGCAGAAGAGTTTGGTATTGGGTGTGTTGCATTGAATAACACTAATCATTGGATGAGAGGTGGTACTTATGGGTGGAAGGCCGCCAAAGCAGGTTATGTTTTTATTGGCTGGACAAATACAATTGGAAATATGCCAGCATGGGGAGCAAAGGATGCGAGACTTGGGAATAATCCACTAGTGATTGCACTTCCATTCAAAGATGAAGCGATCGTACTGGATATGGCCATGTCGCAATTTTCATTTGGAGCTATGGAATTGGCAGCGATGAAGAATGAAAAATTGCCCGTAAATGGAGGGTTTGATAAAGAGGGAATGATCACCGATAACCCCATTGCGATACTTGCATCCAGAAGGCCATTGCCTGTTGGCTATTGGAAAGGTGCCGGTTTGGCCTTGTTACTGGATTTGCTGGCAACCGTTTTGGCGGGTGGTTTGGCAACGCATGAAATAACCAGCAAAAAAGTTGAATACGGATTGTCGCAGGTATTCGTGGCCATTGATATTTCCAAACTGGCAGATCACTCAGCTATTGCTGCCGTTATTGAAAATGTTATCAACGACTATCATCAATCTGTTTTAACTGATCCATCCGGTACAATACTGTATCCCGGAGAAAGAGTGTTGGCAATAAGGAAAAATAATCTTATAAACGGCATCCCGGTGGCAAAAAAAATATGGGACCAGGTCAATCAGTTGTAAAAGAGCGGAGTGAAAAAATTTATATTGATAATTGTATTTACAGGTAGTATCCAGGATGCTATTGCACAAACCCGTGATAGCGTGTATATGTTTTCCTATTTTAAGGGCAACGGGCAGGATGGCCTGCACCTGGCGTATAGTTTTGACGGCTATTTATTTACCGCCTTAAAGAATGATAGTTCTTTTTTAACACCCCTTATCAGTAAAGATAAATTAATGAGAGACCCTTGTATCATCCGGGGTGCTGACAATTTGTTTCATATGGTATGGACAGTTAGCTGGAATGCCCGTGGTATTGGATATGCGTCATCAACAGACCTGGTACATTGGAGTGAGCAACTATATATACCTGTGATGGAGCAGGAAGACTCTGCCAGGAATAGCTGGGCGCCTGAAATAATTTATGATACAAAGAAGAAGCAGTATATGATATACTGGGCCACCACTATCCCGGGAAGATTTTCCGAAGGTGATACAGCAGGGGATAACAAATACAACCACAGGATGTATTATGTTACGACAAAACAGTTCAAAACATTCAGCAAAACACAGCTTTTATACGACCAGGGTTTTAATGTAATTGATGCAAGTATCCGCCAGGAGGGAAGTTGGTATGTCATGTTTTTGAAAGATGAAACAAGAAAACCTCCTCAAAAAAATATTCGTATTTCAATAAGCAAACAACTTACAAAAAATTACAACAATGCTTCTCCACCCATTACAGGGAATTATTGGGCGGAAGGACCAAGCCCGGTTAAGATCGGCGAAGACTGGATCGTGTGCGAACAGAGCCCGATCCTCGGC
>JANOHQ010000072.1:0-5098 GCA_031406595.1 Chitinophagaceae bacterium | reverse complement strand
ATCGCAAAGTTGCTGTAAGACATCTTTAAAACCAAATGCCACGCTCCCGGCAAAACTAACAGGAAGGGTCCATGTTTCCCGGTACTTGCACAAATGATTAAAGAAAAAATCATTCAGGCCGTCTTCGATAATATTCTCGATCATATAATGTCCCCGGTTATCGGCCAGGAAGCGGGCAAAACCAGCCAGGTACCGGTTGGGCAACGGTTTTTTGTAAACATTCTCCAGTATTCCCGTGCCCGTTGTGCTATAGGTAAGATCAAAACGTCCCCGAAGCTCTTCATCAAAAGTGCCGTAGAGATAATATTGGATCACTTTTTTACCGAGGTAAGCTCCACTGCCTTCATCACCCAATACATAACCCAGGCCCGGGCTGTTTTTGACGATCTTCTTCCCATTATAGTAGCAGGAATTGGAACCCGTGCCAAGGATACAGGCAACTCCTTTTTGGTTGCCACATAAAGCCCGGGCAGCCGCCATCAGGTCGTGGTTTACGTCTACTCTGGCATCGGCAAAAACTTTTTTTACCGCCTTCTTCACCGATTTGGCATTCGCAGGATTGGCACAACCTGTACCATAGTAATACACTTCATCCACCACCACATCCTTCAACTTTGGTTTTAATTCCTTTTGCAGAAGATCGGTGATCTGTTCGGTGTTGAGGAAATATGGGCTGATACCCTGTGTGATGACCGTCTTTTTTTTCCCATTTGCCAATAAGCACCACTCAGCCTTGGTGGCTCCGCTATCCGCGATCAGTTTAACAACCGGCATAAAGATTTGTTAGATAATTGACTCTTAGCTTGCCGGGAAGACGATAAGGCGGTAAAAAAAACGGCTGGCTAACCATCGCTTCCCGTCTCCCTCCGAAGGTACATAGTACTCCTTTGGAGAGTCCTTTGGACCGTCTTCCCGGCTATATCAAAATGATAGATTACTTAATTGGATGAACGAATCTCCTGTTACGTTCAAATCCAGTATTTTGCGTTCAAATTACACAATAAAGGATTATGATTGGGAATAAAAAATTGCAGGTCTGGCTCCCGCTGGTATTTTCATTGGTGATGATCGTGGGGATGTTTTTGGGATACAAACTCGGCAACCAGGATGGAGGAAATAAAGCGTTTTTTTCATCGAATAAACGCAGCTCTCTGCAGGAAGCCGTTGACCTGATCCGTATGCGCTATGTGGATTCTGTTCGTCTCGATTCGCTGGAAGGAAGAGCTATACAGGAAATGATGGGCGAACTCGATCCTCATTCGGTATACCTGCCTCCTGTTGACCTGAAAGCCGCTAACGAAGATCTTGCCGGCAATTTTGAAGGGATCGGCGTAGAGTTCAACATCTTTAATGATACGGTGAACGTGGTTTATGTGGTGACCAACGGTCCGAGTGATAAAGCCGGCATGCTGATCGGTGATAAGATAATAAAAGTGAACGGGGTGTTACTCGCTGGGAAAACATACGAAGCCGATAGCATCAAAAAATATATCCGCGGCGAGCGGGGTTCAAAAGCCGTGTTGCAGATCATACGGGAGAATAAGCCACAGGAAGTAACAGTGACAAGAGGCACTATTCCCGTGCCTTCGGTAGACGCTTCTTATATGATCGACAAGACAACCGGTTATATCAAGCTGAATAAATTTACTGATAATAGTTACGAAGAGTTCATGCAGGCAATGGAAGCATTGCAAAAGCAAGGCATGAAGAGCCTGGTCTATGATCTCCGCAGCAATGGTGGTGGTTTTATGAACGAAGCGGTGGAAATGGCCGATGAATTCCTCAGTGGTGATAAACTGATCGTGTACACGGAAGGTGTCAACAGTAAAAAAAGAGAATACCGTTGCCGGAGACCCGGTTTATTTGAAACAGGGAAGGTCGTGCTGGTGGTGGATGAATTATCTGCCAGCGCCACTGAAGTGCTGGCCGGTGCATTACAGGATTGGTGCCGGGCCACAGTCATCGGCCGCAGAACTTTTGGGAAAGGGTTGGTACAGGAACAATACCCGTTGAGCGATGGTTCTGCTATCCGGTTGACGATCGCACGATACTATACCCCGCTTGGCCGGAGCATCCAGCGTTCCTATGAGAAAGGCAGAAAAGTGTATATGGATGATCTCTGGGAGCGGTTCAACAGCGGTGAAATGTTGTCGCTGGATTCATTAAAAAGTCATAATACCGGGAAAAAATTCACAACGAGTTGTAACGATACACTGTATGGCGCCGATGGCATCACCCCGAATGTTTTTGTTCCGCTGGATACCAGTATTGCCCAGCAAAGGATCGGAAGGATAATCGGTGAAGGAGGATTGAACAGGCTCGTATATAATTATTACCTGCAACACCGGCAGGAGATCGCGCAATATAAGTCGGCAGCCGATTTTACACGGGATTTCGACGCGACAAAGATCTGGGATGGCTATGTAAAATACCTCGGCGGTTCCCTGGCATTCGAGAATATCACGGGTACACTAAAGGAGCAGGTGCAGCGCCGGTTGAAAGCATCACTGGCCAAATTCAGGTGGAGAAACGATGGGCTGTACCAGGTGTTGAATAACGATGATCCAGTTATCAGGAAAGCCCTGGAAGAGATCGCTAAATAGAATCATTACGATGAAAAATATCCTGGTCTATATTTTTGCCGCTTCTTCGCTGGCGCTTACCTGTTGCGGGCAGGGAGATAAAAAGGTAAAGGAAGCTCCGCCTGTTCCTCCCCGGCAGGAATTGCCCTTCCCGAAAGAGCCACTTGGCCGGGTATCAGATTTTGAAAAAGTCTTCACAACAGAGCAAATTAATTACCTGGACAGTATTTTGGCTGAGGAAGAAAGAAAGACTACCAACGAGGTCGCCCTCGTAACACTTTCACTCGATTCCACGCAACGAGATAACGCTATTTATTTAAACAATATGGCCTTGTCACTATTCACCACTTGGGGTGTTGGAAAAAAAGGTAAGGACAATGGCGTTGGAATATTAGTAGTTCCTAATTTAAAGAAAATTCGCATAGAAGTTGGTTATGGCCTGGAGGAAAAACTAACGAATGAAGAGCTACAGGATATCATTAACTCTTTTTTCATTCCTGAATTTAAGAAAGGAGACTATTATGCAGGGGTGTTGAATGGTATACAGGCCATCATCAGGGAAATAAAATAAAAAAGCGACCCCGCTACAGGATCGCTTGTATAGAGTGTGTCGTAAGTCCTTTATTGCTTCTCTTTATTCTCATCCCACCATTTCTTCTCCATTTTATAGGAGCCGAACAGTCCCAATCCACCACCGATAGCGATCAGGGCGAAATAGATGGGTACATTTTTGTCGCCATGGTGACCAAACTTGTTGATCTCCGCAGGCAGCACATAATTATCCAGTAAATAGGCCAGGAATAATCCGGCGCCCGCTCCCATCAGCAGCAAACCCCATTTCAAGTTCTTATAAGGTGCTGGCCGGTTGGCAAATTCTTTGGGGTTCAATCCTTTTTCGATCATGGCCATATTTTCTCTGTTGGACATGTATCGTAATCCGAATATAAGTGCGAAAAAGGCGAGGGTGCTTAACAGCATCCAGATGATCGCTAGTTGTCCTTCGTGCATTGTGTAAGTTTTATTTGTTTAAAGTAGATTTTTTCTCGTTGGCCTGCTTCTTTGACTACAGTACTGGTTCCCGGGTTACAGTCATCAAAGTTTTTTTAAAGCGTTCTGTAAAGTATGACTACGGGTGGTCGAAACAGGTTACATCTGCACGATCATTATCATGTGGCTCGGGCGGGCTGAAAATAAACGTAACTTGTATTGTAACCTAACTGCTTCACATGTAGTCTGATATACTGGATGTCTACCGGACTGAATGATAATGAGATCATTAGCCAAGTGCTGAATGGTAACCACCAGGTGTATGCCTTGCTGGTCAACCGTTACCAGAACTATGTGTTCACCCTGGCCCTTCGGATGATCAAAAGCAGGGAGGACGCCGAGGAAGTGGCGCAGGATGTATTTATCAAAGCCTATAAATACCTCGCCGATTTCCGGGGTGATTCGAAATTCACCACCTGGCTGTATACGATCGTAAATAATACCGCTATCAGTTTTTTGCGAAAAAAAAAGCTGGATATGCACTCATTGGATAATGAGAACGTCTTTGAAGCAGCAGACAGCATAGATTCGGGATTGCGGGCGAATTTGGTGGAACAGAAATCAAAACTGGCGATGGTCAATGATGCCATCAAGCTGCTGAGCCCCGATGATGCGCAGATCATTACCCTGTTCTATAAAGCCGAACAATCGCTGGAGGAAACGGCACAGGTACTGGGGATCGAAGTAAATGCGGCCAAAGTGCGTCTCCACCGGGCCAGGGCTAGATTGAAAGTGAAGATGGAAACCCATTTTGCTCATGAAGTAAAGGAATTAAATTAAATCGTTATGAATACCCAACGCAGCATGGAAGAACGTTTGTGGGAATATATTGACGGGCTGGCGACCGAAGAAGAAAGATCAGTGCTCGGGCAACTGCTCCGCGATGATGCCGCCTGGAAAAGCAAATACAGCGAACTGCTGAAGACCGATGAACTATTGCGTTCCTCTGAGCTGGATCAGCCTTCGCTGCGTTTCTCTAAAAATGTAATGGAAGAAATTTCCAAATTGCATATCGCTCCCGCCACGAAAACCTATATCAATAAAAAGATCATCTGGGGCATCTCTTTTTTCTTTTTCGCCCTGATCGCTGGATTTCTTCTCTATGGTTTTGCACAGATGCAATGGTCCGTCTCCGGTGACAGTGAAGTGCTGAAAAATGTGAACAAACTCGACTTCGGTAAAATGTTCAATAATACATGGGTCAATATTTTCATGATGATCAATGTCGTGATCGGCCTCTTTGTGCTGGACAATTATCTTAGTAAGAAGAGAAGAGCATTCAGGCAGAGATGACACCTTTTAGAAAGCTGTCATCTCTGCCTGGTGACCCCGGTCATCAGTCCGGTGCCTCCCTGTTCAGCGAAGGACGCTGTAACGGGGAGGTTTTTTATTAATAAATCAAAAGCAACATTGTGTTAGCTGGCCGGGAATACGTAAGAAAGACCAATGCAATCCTCTTCCCGACTTCC
>JANOHQ010000048.1:0-20335 GCA_031406595.1 Chitinophagaceae bacterium | reverse complement strand
CGGGGAAAAATTATTGATGCCGGGGTATAATTATTTTCTGAATATAGGTGGCATAGCAAATGTCTCGGTGAATGCCGATCCTTACCTGGCATTCGATGTATGTCCCGCAAACCGGGTGCTCAATTTGCTGGCCGATCTGGTGGGTAAAGAGTACGATGATGGTGGCGCCCTGGCAGCAGCTGGCTCTATAAACCAGGACCTGCTGGATAAACTGAATGCATTGGACTATTATAAAAAACCCTATCCCAAATCGCTGGCCAATGATTTCGGTACAGATACCGTATACGAACTAATAAAGACCAGTGAACTGGATACCGGGGATGCGCTAAGAACTTATACCGAACATATTGCTTTTCAAATAACAGCTGCTTTGAGCCAGGTAGCCAATCGGCAAGCGTCAATCAGCAACCAGCGATTACTCGCTACAGGAGGTGGGGCTTTTAATAGTTTCCTGGTCCGTCGACTTTCCGAACAATTAAAAGAACATAGTATTGAAGTGGTTGTTCCAGAAAAGAATCTTGTCAATTATAAAGAAGCATTAATAATGGCATTTATAGGTGTGCTCCGCTGGCGGCAAGAATATAATGTATTATCTTCCGTGACCGGTGCTTCCAGGGATAGTATTGGAGGGGCATTGTGGGCGGGTAGTGTCTGACGTCTCCGCAAGAGCGTCTGAAACATGTGCGCAAGCAGTGGTCTCGCAAGAGGGTCTGATACATGTGCGCAAGTAAATGGTCTCGCAGAGCGTTTGACACATAGCTGTGGGCAGGTGCCTGACAGGTGTCAGACGCTCTTGCGAGACGTCAGACACCTGTCAGAACCAAACCTTAAACCAAAATAGTTTACTGCAATGACCGCAGTTTCAAAAAATACACCTGTAAAAGCTGGCCATGCAGGAATGCCTGCAAGAGATTCCGTGGCAGAAGCCATTCGCTTCAAAAAGATCCAGGAGCGATTTCCCCAACAGTTCGAACATGTATTCCCGGATAAACTGGCACCCAGAACGGTGATCATTATTCCTTCTTTAACGATGGACACGGAGATATTGTCAAAGATCAGCGGGGTGAACCATTATGAAGAACGGTTGCTCTGTATGCTCATGTTGCTGCGCATGCCGCGTACCAATGTGATCTATGTAACGAGTGAAACAATCGATCCGGTGATCATTGATTATTATTTACACATGTTGCCCGGTATCACGGGTTATCATGCACAGCGCCGGCTGACCCTGCTGAGTTGTCATGATTCATCACCCAAACCACTTATTCAAAAAATACTCGACCGGCCAAGGCTGATCCAGCGGATCAAAGATTTTATCCCGGCCGATCATGAAGCGCATATGTCCTGTTTTATCGTAACCGAACAAGAGCGATCGCTGGCAGTGCAGTTGCAGATACCGATCTATGGTTGTGACCCCGATCTCTATGATCTTGGATCAAAAAGCAATGGACGCAAGGTTTTCCGGGAGTGTGGCCTGAATCCACCAAAAGGCATGGAAGACCTGCGCAGCCTCTCCGCTATCATTGAGTCGCTGGTGCAATTAAAAAGAAAAAACCCGGCATTGCGAAAAGCAGTGGTAAAAATGAATGATGGTTTCTCCGGGGATGGGAATGCCATTTTCTCGTATAAACAGTATGATGACAAGGAGAGTCTTGACGAATGGGTGCATGAAAATCTTGAAGACAATCTAAAACTGGTAGCACCGGGACTGACCTTTGATGTTTTCCTGCAGAAATTTGAGAGGATGAGCGGTATTGTGGAAGAATTCCTGGAAGGTGATATAAAAGAATCGCCTTCGGTGCAATGCCGTATCACTCCTACAGGAAAGATCGAGATCATTTCCACACATGACCAGGAGCTGGGTGGTGAAAGCGGGCAGGTTTATATCGGGGCACAGTTTCCCGCATCGCCCAACTATGCGGTGGAGCTCGGTATTATGGGAAGAAAAGTAGCGCAAGCCTTAAAGGATAAAGGAGTGCTGGGACGTTTCGCAGTTGATTTTATTTCTGTCAAAGAAGAAGACGGCTGGAAGCATTATCCCATTGAGATCAACCTTCGTAAAGGCGGTACCACGCATCCTTTCCTGATGCTGCAATTCCTGACCGATGGAATTTATGATGAGAAGGAAGGTATCTATTATACCTCCAAAGGCAACCAGGTCCGCTATTATTTCTGCTCCGATAATTTAAAAAATGAAAAGTACTGCGGACTCAGCCCGCATGACCTCATTGATATCGCCATGGTGAACGATCTTCATTATGATGGCACCTCGCAGGAAGGGGTGATGTTTCATTTGATCGGCGCTTTATCCCAATATGGAAAACTTGGTGTGGTTTGCATCGGGAGCACACCGGAGCGGGCACGGGAGTTTTATGCAAGGATCAAGGAAGTGCTGGAGAAGGAATGCTGAGTCATTTGTTGGAAGGAGTTGCATTGTACGATTTACACAGGATCATCCATTTCCCTTCGATCTTCAATAGCTGCAGGTAATTGGTGTAGTCGGCTCTATATAATGACTCTTCGATCACTTCCACCATCGCTGCATTCCCGGCATACCGGATAGAAGAAATAACACATTGATGCGGTTCTCCCGTTTTGGAAGGCGCTTCATGCGCAGCGAGGTAATCATACAGTCCCTGGATCTCTACCATCATCGTATTGTTTCCACTGGCACCATACATCATGTCACGGGGATGAAAAGCTTTTTCAGCATATCGATATCACCGGTATGAACCCCTTCTGTGTAGAGGGTAACGGCCCCCGGATAGATGCCGGTTCAGCGTTCCGTTCGTCATAATAGCTTATTTTATAAGTGTTTAAAAAGCATTAATTTGGGCTATTAAAGATTGAGAAAAAACACAGGAAGCAAAAAAACATTTCTCATTCTTCCCCGCCATGAGTAAGGATAAGACTTTACAGCTCCAGGAAAAGATCGACCAGCTTAATCAGCAAGCCTGGGATATAAGAGTTAATGATTCACTCAAAGCATTTACCCTGAGCCGGAGAACGCTGAAACTGGCGAGAACGATCAATTATAAAAAAGGGATAGCGGAAGCAACCCGTTCGATGGGGTTCTGCTACGTTCGTCTTTCAAAAAATGATGAAGCGCTTCCGGTCCTGGACGAATCCTTATCCCTGTTTAAAGAACTCGGCGATTTGAAAGGACAGGCCGTAGTGTATGAATACCTCGGCGTGATCAAACGCAACCGGGGTGACCTTGGTGCGGCGCTGGATCTTTTATTTAAAGCAGTTGCTTTGAGCCAACAGACAGGATCCAGTGAAAATGAAGCTATTCACCATTACCAGTTAGGCGTTACCTATAAATACCTGGGGAATTTTGACAAGGCGCTTGATTCCTTGTTCAAAAGCATTTCAATTCATAAAGAAAATAAAAACCGGTTTTATCCCTCATACCCGATCAATGTGATCGGTTCGATCTATTTTGAAACCGGCGATTATACCCGGGCGCTGGAATATTATAAGGATGGATTGAAATTGCGCCAGGAATTTGAGGATAAACTGGGAGAATCGGGCAGTCTTGACAATATCGGGTATACTTTTTTCAAACTAAAGAAGTACGCTCAGGCACTTAAATACTGTAAGCAAAGCCTGGCGATCAGCAAAGCAACGGGTGATAAAAGAAGCCAGGCGAGTGTATTGCAACACCTGGCAGAGATCTATGCCCATGCAGCCGATACGAAGCAAGCGATCGCTTCGAGCAACGCCAGCCGGAAGATCCGGAAAGTAACGGGTGATAGAAGGGGTGAAGCTGAAATACTTGTCTTCCTGGCAAGCCTGCCGCAACAGGATACAAATAAAGTGGTAGACTGGATAAAGGAGGCTTTGCAAATCGCTAAAGAAACTAGATCACCCGAGATTCAAAGTAAGGCCCATCATTGCTTGTATAATTATTATAAACAGGAAGGAAAGTTCAGGGAAGCGAATGTGCAACTGGAAAAACATTTCAAATTGGAGAAAGAGCTTCAAAAAAATTCTGTCAACCAGAAGATCGCCAACCTGGAGATCAGCCGTAAAGCGGAAGAAACAAGCAAAAAAGCCGAATCGGTAATGCAGAAAAATGAAGAATTGACGCGGTTGAACAAAGAGCTGGAGATCGAAGCTTCATTGGAAAGGGTGAGGGCCGTAGCTATGAGTATGCACCGGCCGAATGATATATTGGATATATGTAAAGGAATTTATAAAGAACTGCCTGCCCTGGGTTTCAAGGATGTAAGAAATACGCTGATTAATTTCTGGGATGATCCCAGCAGGTCACTCATTGATTATGATTATTCCGATTTCGCCGGAGCCAATGTTTCGAAACTTGCTTATAGCAGTCACCCTGTTTTTGAGCAGTTTCAGAAAAAGATCCGCAGCTCTAAAGATGCTTTTGCCCAACTGGTAGTTACAAAGGAACAGTTGGCAAGCTGGAGAAAACGCAGAAGAGATAGCGGCGAATACGAGGATCCACGCCTCCATAAAATTGATGCACTTTATTATTATTTCTATTCGATCGGGGTAGGCGCTGTTGGTATCTCTTCTTTTAGTCAACTAACTCCTGAAAATCTTGAGGTACTAAAACGCTTCCGCAATGTTTTTGACCTGGCCTATCGGCGGCATCTTGATATCCACAAAGCCGAAGCGCAGGCGAGAGAAGCACACATACAATTAGCATTGGAAAGAGTCCGGGCCAGTACAATGGCCATGCAGCATAGCGAGGAGCTTTCAGAAACCGTGGCTGTCTTGTTCGGGCAATTCAAATCATTGGGGGAAGAGCCGGAACGGATGGCCATAGAAATTGTAAACGAAAAAGAGAATGTTTTCGAAATATGGGCCACGCAACATGGAGGATCTCAACTGAACCAATCGCTGAAGGTTTCTTTAGATGAGCCTTATGTGATGCAGAAAATGTATAAGGCATGGAAGGAAAAGAAAAAGTCCATTACGATCGACCTGCAGGGTAAAGAGCTGGAGGGTTACTACCAGTTCCTTAAAAAACAAGGAATGCCGGTGGACCGGAAAAAATTCGGTGTCCGCAGGGTTCAGAATGTTGCTGCATTTTCAAAAGGCATACTTACTATTATTACACCCGAACCAAGACCTGCGGAAACGATACAGTTGCTGGAACGTTTTGCCAAAGTGTTTGATAGCACGTATACCCGTTTCCTCGATCTGCAAAAAGCGGAAGCACAATCCAGGGAATCTCAAATACAATTGGCATTGGAAAGGGTACGTGCACGAACCATGGCGATGCAAAAGAGTGATGAACTGCCGGAAGCTGCTAATCTTTTATTTCAACAAATACAATCATTAGGGATGCCTGCATGGAGTGCAGGTTATTGTACATGGAATAATGAAGAAAAAAGATTTGTTACACTTTGGATGAGCAGCGAAGGGGTTTTACAACCGCCATTTGGAGCGCCAACAACAGAAGATGAATTATTTATTCAAATGCGAAAGGGGCAGGAAGGGGGCAAAACTTTTCATGTGGTGGAAATGGGCGGAGATAAATTGGTGAAGCACTATAAGTACATGCGTACACTTCCGGGAATGGGAGATATCCTTGATTCGATCATTGACGCAGGTCACCCGTTGCCGAGCTTCCAGATCATGCACCACGCTTATTTTTCCAAGGGATTTCTTCTGTTTATCACGTATGAGCCTGTTCCGGATGCTCATGATATTTTTAAACGGTTTGGTAAAGTATTTGACCAGACCTACACCCGTTTCCTCGATCTGCAAAAGGCGGAAGCCCAGGCCAGGGAAGCACAGATAGAAGCAGCGTTGGAAAAGGTTAGGAGCCGTTCGCTGGCCATGCATAAAAGTGATGAGATCAAAGAAGTGGTAAAGACGACCGTGGAAAAGATACAGGAATTAAACATTGAAATGAATGGGGGTGTTTCACTCGTCACTTTTGATGCCGGTTCAAAAGATATGCACCACTGGCTATGGATACCCGGCCAATTGGAGGATACCTTCAAAGCGCACCTGCCGTGGTTTGACCACTCGATGTTTCATGATTGCAACGGGGCAAGGGAGCAAGGGCTTGAATTATTTGCTAAAGTTTATTCAGGCAAAGAAAAAGATACTTATTTCGATCATTTATTTCATCGTACACATTTCGCAAACGGGCCCGAAGAGTTGAAGGCATGGGTGATGGAACAACCCTATTTCGGATTTTCTTTCGCCATTCAAAAACACTCCGGCATTTTCCTGAATGACTATACCGGTAAATTATTTTCAAAAGAGACCAATGAAATCCTGGTTCGTTTTTCAAAGGTGTTTGAACAATCATACATCCGTTTCCTCGATCTGCAAAAGGCAGAAACACAGGCAAAAGAAGCAAAGATCGAAGCAGCCCTGGAAAAAGTTCGCTCCCGGTCACTGGCCATGCACAAAAGTGATGAGTTGCAGGAAGTGGTGACTACGGTGTTTGATCGGCTAAAAGACCTGGGTGTCCGGATGGATGCGATCAACCTGGATGTCTTTAAAGGAGATAAAAGGGATGCTTACCTGTGGACGGCCGTACCCGGACAGGTTTATTCCAAAGAGTTTCATATTCCCTATATCGAATCGGTAATATTCAAAGACATTTACCAGGGAATGATCGAGGGGAAAGGCCTGCATTCAGCAGTGTATTCCCGGGAAGAAAAGAACGAGTTCCTGGACCACCTTTTTACGCATTCCGATTTTAAACATATACCGCAGGCTCGTAAAGATATGCTCTATGCTACCGAAGGAAGTACGGTAGCGGTAGCCTATGCAACCCATACAGCGATCATTGGCCAACGCTACAGCATAATGCCATTTAATGACGAAGAGACCGATATCCTGAAGCGCTTTGCCAAAGTGTTCGAACAATGCTATACCCGTTTTCGTGACCTGGAAAAGGCCGAGGGGCAGGCAAGAGAAGCACAGGTGGAAGCGTCCCTTGAAAGGGTTCGTGCTAAAGCCATGGCCATGCATCACTCTGTGGAATTGGACGAAGTGCTGGAAACATTATTCGACCAGTTCGATATCCTGGGCATTCATCCAGTATCGACGCATATTACATTGATCGATGTACCTACTAACACATTTACCTTCAGGGAAACAGGTAAAGGCGGTCGTAAAAATTTTGGTGTGCAGACCGTCGCGATCGACTCTATGGATATCTGGAAAGAAGCGGCTGACAGGTGGAAATCAAGTGATCCGATGTCGCTGAACATACTGCATTTTCCCAAAGAATCGCTTCCTATGGTCTGGCGGCTATTTCATGAGTCATTTGCCTCCATGCCGGATGGTGCGAAGATTATCCCTGATGATTATCCCGACGGCATCTATCATACGGCGGGCAATTGTAAGTTCGGGTATATCGGCATGAACCAGACCCGGAAAGCCACGCCCGAAGAAGAACAGATCGTGTTAAAATTCGCCGTTGAATTCGGAAGACTATACCAGCGTTTCCTGGACCTGCAAAAAGCAGAAGTGCAGATCCGGGAAGCAAAGATTGAAGCAGCACTCGAAAAGGTTCGTTCCAGCTCACTTGCGATGCACAAAAGCGAGGAGTTAAAAAATGTGGTGAAAGTTGTGTTCGACAATTTCCAATCACTCGGGTTAATGAGTATCGATTCCGTGAACATCAACATTTTTCATGAAGGATCTAAAGATTTTGACCTCTGGCTGGCAGCACCCGGGCAGGATTATGCCCGGAATTTCCGCCTTCCTTATTTAGATCATCCTATCGCTAATGAATTTTTTGCCGCAAGGGAAAATGGAGAAACGCTGCACCAGAAGGTATATGCCCACGATGTAAAAAATGCCTATTTCCAATACATGTTTGAACATTCAGACAACAAATATTTACCGGAAGACAGGAAGCGACTTATCTTAAACGGTCCGGCTTATGCAGTGGCTACGGGAATCGGCCGGCATACTTCTGTTTTTATTCATAATTATAGCGGCTTACCTTTTTCTTATGAGATCCAGGGTATCCTGGTCCGCTTTACAAGAGTATTTGATCAAAGCTACCGGCGTTTTTTGGACCTGCAAATGTCCGAGGCACAGGCGAGGGAATCACAGATCGAATTATCACTTGAAAGGGTACGTGCCAAGACCATGGCCATGCATGATAGCCAGGACGTGGGTGAAACAGTAGCTGTGATGTTTGATGAATTACTCAAACTGGGCGTGGAGACATTTCGTTGTGGTATCGGCGTGATGCAGGAAAAGGACAACATGGAACTGTGGACGGCGAAATTTAATGACGAGGGTAAGGCAGATCTCGTAATTGGCGGGATCGATATGAGTATTCACCCCTTGCTGCAGGGTGCTGTACGATCATGGCGGGATAAAAAAGAATCGTATTCCTATGACCTGAAGGACCAGGACCTTATTGACTATTTTTCTGCGATCAATAATCATCCCGGTTACCCGGTCACTTATGAAATAAGCAAACTTCCTGCGCTGATCTTCCACAACGAGTTCTATTTTCCTGAGGGCGTTTTGTTTTCATTTTCGCTCACACAGCTCAGGGATGAGGAAAGAAAGATCTTCAAACGTTTTGCAGGCGTATTCGGTCAAACGTATCGCCGTTTTCTCGATCTGCAAAAAGCAGAAGCACAGAGCAGGGAAGCGCACATAGAAGCGTCACTGGAAAGAGTAAGAAGTAAGGCGATGGCCATGCACAGCTCACAGGACTTACACGATACAATTGTAGCATTTTATCATGAACTGGAAACATTCAGCATTACACCCCGTCGTTGTGGCGTGGGCCTGATCGATAAAGAGAGCCATGTGGTAGAGCTTTCCACCATCAATACCACCGAACAAGGGAAAACAGTGGAGGTCATTGGTAAATTAAAATTACAGGGCCACCCGGTACTGGAAGGGATCTATGACAATTGGATATCGCAAAAAGAATATTATCCTGTCTTAAGAGGAAATGATATCAGGGATTATTATAAACTGATACGGCCCCAGATCCCATTCCCCGACTACCCGACGGACGCTGTTCAGCATGGTTATTTCTTTTATTTCCCGGAAGGAGGGGTGTATGCCTGGACGGACAAAGAGTTGGGAGAAGAGGAGTTGAACATATACCGGCGTTTTACTTCTGTATTAAGTCTCACTTATAAACGGTACACAGAACTGAGAGAGGCCGAAGCACAAACCAGGGAGGCGCAGATTGAAGTTGCCCTCGAAAGAGTACGTTCCAAGGCCATGGCGATGCATAAAACGGAAGACCTTAACGATGCAGTAGCTGTGGTGTTTGAGGAACTGGATAAACTGGATCTTGGGGTATTGCGTGTTGGTATCAGTGTTCTGAATAAAGATAAAAGATGCGGTAGTGTTTGGCTGACATCAGTCGACGAAGGCAAATCGGTACAGGTATCGGGAGATGAATCTTTTGATATACACCCTTTGTTGCAGGGATCGTTCAACGCATGGTTGCGACAGGAAGACTTTAACTACCTGTTGGAAGGGGATGATCTCACCGCTTACTATAAAGCGGTGAAAGCGGCAAAATTCAGGTTGCCTGATTCACAGATGCTTTCATCCGGTGTGGAGTTCAAGCGACAATACCTGTATGTGGCGGTATACAATTCAGGCGGGTTATTTGCTTTCCGGGAAACAGAATTCCCCGTGGAAGCTAAAAAGGTGATGAAGCGTTTTGCTGCTGTATTCGATCTCACCTACAAGCGTTTCCTTGACCTGCAAAGGGCGGAGGCTCAATCAAGAGAAGCGCATATACAATTGGCATTGGAAAGAGTGAGGGCGAGGACCATGGCCATGCAAAAAAGTGAAGAGCTGGCCGATGCGGCTGTGGTGCTCTTCCAGCAGTTCGCTGCACTCGGTGAAACACCGGACCGTATCAGTATCGGCATCATCGATGAACAAAATGGCTCATCCGATGTCTGGGCCACCGACCAGGCAGGTACACAGGTCAATATCCGTTTTAAAGCAAGGAACGATGAACGGACAACGGTCCGGCAAATCCTCGAAGCCTGGAAGGATGGAAAGAAATCAACGGTCGTTGACTTGCAGGGAAAAGATCTTGAAGACTGGATCACCTATTTAAGAGCGGAGCTCGGCATGAAGATCGATGACTCTTATTTTCATGGACGACGTTTGCACCAGGTTTCATTTTTTTCCCAGGGCTGGTTAAATATTACCACACTCGAGCCGTTACCTGCGGAGACACTGCAACTGCTCGACCGCTTCGCCGCGGTGTTCAATCTTACCTATACCCGTTTTATCGACCTGAAAAAAGCGGAAGCGCAGGCAAGGGAAGCGCAGATCGAAGCATCCCTGGAAAGAGTGAGAGCGAACGTGATAGCGATGAACAACTCTAACGAACTCCAGCAGATATCCTATGTTTTTGGAGACCAGCTCCGGCAATTAAAGATCGACTGGCAGTTCTCTTATTTCTGGCTGATTGAGGAAGAGAAGGATACGAACACATTCTGGATCACCTGGCCGGATAATACGACGAGCGTGACAGCGTATTCGCTGGGCGAGACCGATGCTTATACCCGGGAATGCCTGGTGGAATGGAAAGCGGGGAATAAAATGCATTCCAATAATATACCCCCCGAACAGGTAGACCATTTCCTGGATACTTATCGCCAGCTTGTCCACGATGCAGGTGATTCAGCCAACGAAGTAATGCAGCTCAGTAATTTCCAGGAGGGAGTTTTTTATTATGATGCGATGATGAAGTATGGTTCCTTTGGTGTTTGTATGAACAGGCCTGCTACTGAAGAGGAAAACAAGATACAATCCCGGTTTGCCGTAGAGTTTGAAAGAGCGTATACCCGTTTCCTGGACCTGAAACAGGCCGAGTTCCTGGCCCGGCAGGCAGAGAAAGACCTGGAGCAATTGAAGATCGAGAAAAAACGTACGGAGGAGGCATTGTCAGAATTGCAGGTAACGCAAAAGCAACTGATACAATCAGAGAAAATGGCATCGTTGGGAGAACTCACCGCCGGTATCGCCCACGAGATACAGAACCCGTTGAACTTCGTCAATAATTTTTCGGAAGTAAGTAATGAACTGCTGGATGAAATGGTGGAGGAAGTTAAAAAAGGTAATTATGAAGAAGTACAGGCACTGGTGAACGACGTAAAACAGAACCTCGAGAAGATCAATCACCACGGCAAAAGAGCCGATGGGATCGTAAAAGGGATGTTGCAACACAGCCGTAGCGGCAGCGCCAACAAAGAGCCCACTGATATTAATAAACTGGCTGATGAATATTTACGACTTGCTTATCATGGTCTTCGTGCAAAGGATAAATCGTTTAATGCAACAATGAAGACGGACTATGATGAATCGATTGGTATAGTCAGCATTTTTCCACAGGATATCGGCAGGGTGATCCTGAATTTGATCACCAATGCATTTTATGTGGTGAATGAGAAGAAAAAGCAGGGGATCAGGAACTATGAACCCACTGTTTCCGTAGCAACAAAAAAATGCGTGGATACGATCGAAGTAAGTGTAAAAGATAATGGGAGCGGAATACCTGCTCATGTCCTGGATAAAATATTCCAGCCTTTCTTTACTACCAAGCCAACCGGGCAGGGTACAGGACTCGGTTTGTCATTGAGCTATGATATTGTGAAAGCACATGGCGGGCAATTAAGTGTCAGAACAAAAGAGGGAGAGGGTTCGGAATTCACCATTCAACTACCCAATCAATCATCATAATGAAGTATCGCCTTAGCATATTCCTGTTTTTACTGTCCCCGTTTTTTGGAAAAGCCCAGCCGGATCAGCCTGATAGCCTTACCCGGGCTTTTCGAAATGCATCCGGTGATTCATCCCGCTATATGGCCAGCAGGTTCCTGTATAATTATTATGAAGAAAGAAACCGGGATTCGGCATGGTATTACGCGGACCAGTGCGCTTCGTTGGCTCACAAAAACGGTAAACCGTTGAATGAAGCATTTTGCCTGAATATAAAAGGCTACCAGTTGATTCACCTGGGTCATTATGCCGCAGCGTTACAATGTATACTGCAGGCATTTGGGATCCTGGATGATATCCAGGATGGCAAAGATGAATCGTGGGCCTTATCCTCCTATCCCTCTCCCGGGAACAGCCGGAAGCTGGTCCTGTCACTATCGGAACATATGTTCGCAATACTGATGGAGCAGACACAGAACGTAGAGAAACAGATATTACATTTTAAGGAAGCCAGGGGTATTGCTGTAGAAATCGATAATAAATACCGTATGCTGTTAGGTAGTATGAACCTTGGAAACAGCTACCTGCTCGTTAATAAACTTGATTCTGCCATGCTATTCACCAGGGAGGCGGAACAGATTTCGGTTGAATCAGGTCTTAACAAATACAGGGGCAATATTTATAGCATTATTGGCGATGTATACCTGGAAAAAGGAGACAGGGAAACAGCAAAAAAATATTTCTACGATGGATTAGAATGGGCAACCAAAGAAAATACAAATAGTAGTATAATCAGGAGTAATGCCCGGCTGTTAAACTATTACATGGGCTCCGCTGAAAAAGACTCCGTATTGCATTATGCCCTGAAGAACCTGGAAGTTATTCGTGGCATGGGCGCCATCACATCATTCAGAAATAATATTGGTACGGCTTACGAGCACCTGGCCACGGCTTATAAATTAAATAACCGGTTTGACAGCGCTTTTAAGTACCAGGGGCTGGCCCTGGTGACAAAAGACAGTTTGTATAAAGGCAGGATCCAAAACCTTGCGGAATTCCAGAGCGTTTCTTTTACGGAGCAACGGAAGTTCCAGGAAATGAAGCAGGATAAAATTGATTATCGCAACAAGATCAGGACCTGGGCGATGCTGGGCGGGTTGGCCGTGATCCTGATAGTCGCGTTGCTGCTATACCGGAATAACCGCCAAAAGCAGAAAGACAACAAAATGCTGGCAGTAACGCTTTCCGATCTCAGGGCCACACAAGCCCAGCTCGTACAATCCGAAAAAATGGCTTCCCTGGGTGAATTGACAGCGGGGATTGCCCATGAGATACAGAACCCGCTGAACTTCGTGAATAATTTTTCCGAAGTGAACAAGGAATTGCTGGCTGAGATGAATGAAGAGATCGGTAAAGGAAATTTCAACGAGGTAAAGACCATTGCAAAGGATGTGACGGACAATGAAGAGAAGATTATCTACCACGGCAAACGTGCAGATGCTATTGTAAAAGGCATGTTGCAGCATAGTCGCAGCAGCGGTGGACAAAAGGAGCCCACTGATATCAATTTATTGGCGGACGAGTACCTGCGACTGGCTTATCATGGACTTAGGGCAAAGGACAAATCCTTCAATGCAACGATGAAAACGGAGTTTGACAAAAGCATCGGGATGATCAATATTATTCCACAGGATATCGGGAGAGTGATCCTGAACCTGATCACCAATGCATTTTATGCTGTTACCGAAAAAAAGAAACAACAGGAGCACGGCTATGAACCTACTGTTACGGTCAGTACAAAAAGGGAGAACGGGAAGACCCTGGTGACCGTGAAGGACAACGGTAATGGGATCCCGCAAAAAGTACTGGATAAGATCTTCCAGCCCTTTTTCACTACTAAGCCAACCGGGCAGGGAACAGGGTTGGGTTTATCGTTAAGTTATGATATTGTAAAAGCGCATGGCGGAGAATTGAAGGTGGAAACCAGGGAGGCAGAAGGGTCTGTTTTTATGATTATCTTACCGTACACCTGATCCTATAAAATTCTATTTACCGATGGTCGAAATTATTAATGGCAACGTAGATCCGGAAGTAAGAGATAAGGTCTTATCAGTTACTCAATCATTCTGGAAAGCCCTGGCTGATCGTGACAGTGAGAAACGATTTTCTTTCTGCGCAGACTATGTAACTTTTATCGGTACAGGGTTAAATGAGAAGGCTTCGGACAAAAAGGAGTATTGGCAGATCAACAAGAAAGGGATCGAGCAATACCCCCAGCAGTTTCTTATAGATTTCCTCTGGATAAGGCTCTCTGTAGTGGGTGATATGGCCTGGGTAGAGAACGAGGTAGAGTGGACAATGCCTATGAAGGATACTGTATCAAAAGAACTGATCCGGAATACCGTACTTCTCAAAAAAATAGATGAAGAATGGTTGATCGTTCATGTGCATGGCTCCATTCCGGATTACCGTCTTGCAGAACAGAATTATATCACCAGCGAGGAAACTTTAAAAATGAACAGGGAACTGGAAGGACAGGTGTACCAGCGCACCCGTGACCTTAATGAATCTCTTAAAGAGCTGAAAGCCGCACAGGCACAACTTATCCAATCCGAAAAAATGGCTTCGCTGGGCGAACTCACAGCCGGGATAGCCCACGAGATTCAGAACCCACTGAATTTTGTCAATAATTTTTCAGAGGTCAATACCGAACTGATCGATGAAATGCAGGAGGAGCTGGACAAGGGAAACCTGGAACATGCCAAAGCGCTTGCAAAGGACATCAAAGCGAATGAGCAAAAGATCAATCACCATGGTAAACGGGCCGATTCAATTGTAAAAGGAATGTTGCAGCATAGTCGCAACCGCAGCGGGCAAAAAGAGCTGACGGATATCAATGCACTGGCAGATGAATGCATGCGGCTGAGTTATCATGGGATGCGGGCCAAAGACAAATCATTCAATGCTAAAACGGAAACCGATCTTGATAACAGTATCCCGAAAATAAATATCGTATCACAGGATATCGGCCGTGTGATACTCAACCTGTTTACCAATGCCTTTTATTCTGTCATGCAGAAAAAGAAGCACGCTTCGACAAGCTCAGCAGGTGATGTGTTTGAGCCTGTTGTCACGGTGAAAACAGCTAATACAGAGGCAGGGGTCACTATATCGATCCGTGATAACGGCAACGGCGTGCCGCAAAAAGTGATCGAGAAGATCTTCCAGCCCTTCTTTACCACCAAACCGGTTGGAGAAGGCACGGGACTGGGATTAAGTATGAGTTATGATATCATTACCAAGGGACATGGCGGCCAGTTAAAAGTGGAGACAAAAGAAGGGGAGTATGCCCAATTCACTATTATTTTACCAGTTAAATCATAAATTCACTCATTACAAATCATCACCGAATGAAAATATTAGTAGTAGATGATGAAAAAGATGTTCAAACTCTTTTTGAGCAACGATTCCGGAAGGAGATCAGATCCGGTGAAATGGACTTTGTCTTTGCCTTTTCCGGTGAAGAAGGATTGGCCTATCTCCATGCCCACGAACATGAGGTGGTGCTGATCTTATCCGATATTAATATGCCGGGAATGAGCGGACTGGAATTGCTGGAACAGATCAAAAAGAAACACATGAAGCCACCACCTGTAGTGATGATGATCACGGCATACGGTGATGCGGAGAATTATGATATTGCTAAACGGCTGGGGGCGGATGATTTCCTGACCAAGCCGGTTGACTTTACCATATTAAAAGAAAAATTAAAAGCAGTACACTGATGACAAAGATCCTGGTAGTGGATGACGAGGCTGATCTCGAGATCCTGATCAAACAAAAATTCAGGCAAAAGATACGGGAGCAGGAATACGAATTCGTATTTGCCAGCAACGGTGTAAAAGCCCTGGAGCAGATCGAACTACATCCTGATGTGGATGTGGTCCTCAGTGACATCAATATGCCCGAAATGGATGGGTTGACACTGCTTTCCAAACTGAATGAGAAGCATGGCTTGCTAAAATCTATCATTGTTTCCGCTTACGGCGATATGGACAATATCCGCACAGCCATGAACCGCGGCGCTTTTGATTTTATCACCAAGCCAGTGAATTTCGAAGACCTGGAACTAACCGTTTCCAAAACGATCCGGCATGTGCAACAGATGCGGTCTACCATGCAGGCGATCAAGGAGAATAATATCCTTCGGATGTACGTGGATGAGACGGTGCTGAATTTTATGGGCGGGCGTGAATTTGAATCATCGCTGATGCAAAATGAAACAGTGGAAGCCACTGTCGCATTTATTGATATCTGCGGTTTCACCGCGATCAGTGAAAAAGAAGCGCCGGATATGGTAGTGATGCTGTTAAACCAGTATTTCGACGTGATGGTCAAAGAGATCATTGCGCAAAACGGGGTGATCGATAAATTTATCGGGGATTGTGTGATGGCAGTTTTCAAAGAAGATTACCATCTCGACAGGGCGATCGATGCCTGCCTGGCGATCCGAACCAAGATCGAAACATTACCTGCTACACAGGAATACACTCCCAAAGTATCGATCGGTATCAACAGCGGGGAAATGGTGTCCGGGAATATCGGGTCCGTGACTTTAAAACGACTGGATTATACGGTGATCGGCGATACGGTGAATACGGCACAGCGTTTGCAAACTGTGGCCAATACCAGCCAGGTCATCATTTCAGAAGCCTGTTATGAAAAAGTAAAACAGTCGTTTAACTGTAAAAAGATCGGTCCTGCCGCATTAAAGAATAAGAGCGGGGAAATTACCATTTACGAAGTGCTTGACTAATCTACACGGTAGCAATGATGCAATACGAAAGAGCATATTCGTTCCTGATACCCAAGCTGGAGAAAGATCTGTCTCCGCAGCTGGTCTATCACAATGTTACTCACACAAAAAATGTGATCGAGGCGGCTGAATATTTAGCGCTCAAAGAAAATGTAGCCGGTGAAGAATTGGTGATTTTAAAGACTGCCGCCCTGTTCCATGATTCCGGCTTTCTTCAACAAGCCGATGGCCATGAAGAAATATCCTGTATCCTCGCAAGAGAATACCTGCCGCAATATGGCTATTCCCCTGCACAGATCGACCTGGTCTGCCGGGTTATTATGGCCACCAGGCTTCCGCAAACTCCTACCGAACACCTGGGCGAAATATTATGTGACGCAGATCTGTTCTATATCGGGAAGGATGATTATGAGGGTAATGCGGGAAGCTTGTTAGAAGAGTTTAAAAACCGCGGGATAGTAAAAGCAGATACAGAATGGCCGATCATCCAGGTAGATTTTTTATCTAACCATCATTTCTTCACTAAAACAGCGATTGCCGAATTGGAGCCGGGCAAACATGCAAAATTGGAAGAAATAAAAAGAAGTTTGAATTCATCATTATCCGTTCATCGCCAGGACTCGCCAGCCACCCTTCTTCAAGATATTTTCCTGACCATACTCGGTGTTACCATTGCCGGAATTGCCCTGAAATTATTTTTAGTGCCCAATCATTTCTTTGACGGTGGAATCACCGGGATGTCATTGCTGGTATATGAAAGATATCATTTCAACCTCGGTCTCGTGATATTGATACTGAACCTGCCCCTGATCATTATGGGTTGGTTCACGATCGGCAAACGATTCGCCCTGCGTACGCTTATCAGTGTGATACTGCTCGGAATTTGCCTTTTGCTTATTCCCAATTACGCAGTAACGCTTGATAAATTACTGGTATGCATTTTCGGAGGCGCTTTTTTGGGTATCGGTGTCGGTCTAATCATGCGGACGGGTGCGGCATTGGACGGGATCGAAGTGCTGGCCCTTTATACCTTGAAGCGAACGTCTTTTACCATTACAGAGATCATCCTGGGTATCAATATCATCATCTTCTCCATTGCAGGACTTCGGTTTGGATTAGAAACAGCCTTGTATTCCATCCTTACGTATTTTACGGCTACCCGCTGTATCGACTATGTGGTAGAAGGTCTGCAGGCCTATACCGGTGTGACGATCGTCTCCTCGAAAAGCGAAACGATCAAATACCAATTGGTGAATACGCTTGGAAGAGGTATAACTGTTTACAAAGGTGAACGTGGTTTTTTACCGGGTAAATTTGAAGTAAGCAGTGACTGTGATATCATTTTCACGGTTATTACCCGGCTGGAGTGGCGCAAACTAAAGAACCTTGTTTATGATATAGACCCCAAGGCATTTATATTTGCCAGTACGATCAAGGAAGCAGCAGGGGGGATCACGAAGCGGAGACACGCACACTAGTTTATAGTTTGTGGTTTATAGTTTATGGTTGGGTCGTTTAATTTCCTGGTTTCCGAAAGCAGGCCAGGAATTTTTGCTTAAGCAAGAACTCGGCTTACATTAAAGACTGTTGTGCTTTCAACAACAATAAACAAGAGACTATAAACCATAAACATTTACAATCCTAAAACTTCTTTCAACTTCCCATACCCGCTCCGGCTCACCGGTACTTTTGCACCTGAACGGAGAATGGCGACATGATTATCTTTCTCATACGGATCGATCCGGGTGATCTGCTGTACATTGATGATATAGGAGCGATGCGAACGGACGAATTGCTCTTTGTCCAATGACAGTTCAAAATGGTTCATGGTCTTGTTCTTCAGGAAATAACCTTCCGTGGTATGGATTTTCACGTAGTCGTCGGCAGCTTCCAGGTAAAATACATCGTGTACAGGAATGATCTTGATCTTACTGCCATTCTTGACCACGATACGCTGGCTTTGCGAAGGAGACAGGGAGGCCGAGTCCAGCAGGTCCTGCGTGGATTTTTCTGCGCCTGAAGAGCGTTGTTCATTCCATTTGGCAAGTGCTTTATCAAAACGATCCTGGTTGAATGGTTTCAGGAGATAATCGATCGCATGGGCTTCAAATGCCTTGATCGCATATTCGTCAAATGCCGTGGTGAAGATCACGGCCGGAGGCTGTTCCAGCAATTCCAGCATTTCAAAACCCGTGATCTTGGGCATCTGGATGTCCAGGAAAATAAGATCGGGCTGGTGCTGTTGGATAGCTTTCAGTCCTTCAAAACCATCACCACATTCCTGTGAGAGTTCGATTTGCGGGTGTTTTTGGAGGTATTCTTTTACAATGCTTCTTGCGAGAGGCTCGTCGTCGATGATAATTATTTTGTTCATGTTGTTTTTATTCATTTTTCAGTTGGGCTGTTATGTGTCAGACGCCCTTGCCAGGCGTCAGACACCCGGTCAGGCACCATCGGAAGCCTGCGGAATTTTTACTATAGTTGTAAAGATATTTTGTTTTGCTTCAGTAGTGAGCAGGTTGGTCCTGGCAAACAAAAGATATAATCTCCGTTGCACAGATTTTAAACCAAACCCTGTTCCCGATTTGGGAGAAGAAGTTTCGGGGTCGAAGGGGTTTTGTACTTTGATCACCAGGTTATCTTCTTCTTTCCCTGCATAGATCCGGATCACCGTATCCCCGGTGGTATCATATAACCCGAATTTGATGGCATTCTCCACGATCGGTTGTAAGAGAAGTGCCGGTAGTTTCATCTCTTTGATCGTCTCGTCTATTTCTATCTCGGTGGCCAGCCGGTTCCCGAATCTCACTTTTTCGATATCCAGGTACAATTGCAGGTACTGCAGTTCCTCCTGCAGGGTTACCCATTGTGTTTCTTCCTTCTTAATAGTGCCTCTCAGGAAATCAGACAATTGCTGTACCATTTTCCGTGCTTCTTCCGGCCGGCTACCGATCAGGGCATTGATCGAGTTCAGGCTGTTGAACAAAAAATGCGGCTGCAATTGCTGACGTAGTTTGAATAATTCTGCTTCTTTCGCCAGTTTCTCCGCATCGGTCTTCCGCTCTTCGTTCTCTTTCTGTTCTTTCTGGTTGTACCAGAGGACACTGATCATAGTTACACAACCCAGCAGCAGGAAAGTGATACTGAAACGGATCGAAAGTGAGTGATGGAGAAGGTCCTTATAACCTTCGTAATGACCCAATGAAATTTTCAGCAACCATTTTGTCAGCAGCAGCCAGATGATGGTCAGGAAAAGACAAATGGCGAAAATATTGATGTACTGGTTCCCGCGTGGTAAATAGTAACGAAGCGTATTCATCACCAGGAAGCAGATCAATAATAACAGGGTGTTGGCGATCCCACTGTCGATGGCGGCTGCATGCCAGGGCAGCCCAAAGAAATTCAACACCATGATATTGTCAGCCACCATTACCAGCCAGCAAATGATGAAAATGACGCGGAACCTTGTTATGGATAAAGGGGAATTTGCCATTTATTATACCAGGTTCAGCAGTTCATGTGTATTACCAAACCGGATCTGCTCTGCTTTTTTATGAACGATATGCAGGTAACTATCGGCGTTATCCTTCTCTTCGATCCGGGAATATAGTTCCGCACCATCGATCAATTCATTCAGGCGGTAAAGCTCACTGACACTGATGAACTGCCACTGCACCAGTTGCTGATTTTGGTTGAAGAACATCTCTTCCTCTTTCATACCCAGTAACTGTGCCTTATGAAAAGCTTCTTCTTTACTGCCGGCGGAAACAAGCCGGAGTTGTTCATCAAACTGGGCCGTATGGTGTCCGTCACCGCAGATGATGCGAAAGACCATTTTTGCAAGATACC
>JANOHQ010000258.1:0-8026 GCA_031406595.1 Chitinophagaceae bacterium | reverse complement strand
TGGAACCTGCCTACAAAATGGTTTGGTTTTACCAAGAATGCTGTAAAAGGTGTTAACCTGACAGTAAGCGGAAGAAACCTGTTCATGTTCCTGCCTAAATCAAATGAGTGGACCGATCCTGAATTTGCTAACAACCAGGGAAACGCCCAGGGTGTTACAGGGTTTGAGACGCTGCCTCCTACAAGGATATTCGGAGCAAGCTTAAACATAACGTTATAATCCTATAAATCTATCAAGATATGAAGCTGAAAAAATTTATATACAGTGTTCCCCTGGCCGTGATATTGCTTGCAGCGGGAACAGGTTGCCGGAAAAGCATGTTCAACATTAACAAGAACGTTAATGACCCGACTGACAGTACGGTTACCTATGATGTTGTCTTACCGGCGGCACTGGAAGGTTCTGGATTTGACCTGAGCACGTTGTATGGCCCGATCCAGCGTTGGATGGGATTTTGGGCACGTTCAGGTACATATGCTCCGAACGTGA
Source organism: Chitinophagaceae bacterium (assembly GCA_031406595.1). Taxonomy (GTDB): domain Bacteria; phylum Bacteroidota; class Bacteroidia; order Chitinophagales; family Chitinophagaceae; genus JJ008. The sequence goes on along the minus strand of JANOHQ010000258.1, from coordinate 7,537 downwards.
TCGAGGAAACTTACCAGATCACCACAGGTTTTGGAAATGCGATATGGAACAATGCATATGATAATAACTATGACTATAACGTTGTAGAACTGAAAGCGGCCGTTGCGGGTGCAGGTTTTTATGAGGGCATTGCCCGGATCATGAAGGCGCATAATTTCCAGACCCTGGTGGATGTGTATGGTAACGTGCCTTATTCACAAGCTCTGAAAGGAAGCGCCAACCCTACCCCGGCTTATGATAAGGGACTGGATATCTACAAAGACCTCCTCCGCGAGATCGATGCCGGAATGTTGCTTATCAAACAGGCAACTGTAACGGCTACCAATGCTAACAAGGATATCTGGTTTAATGATATCATGTTTGGTACGGGTGTAATTGGAGGCGTTGACGCTCAAAAACTGAGATGGGCTCAATTCGGTAATACACTCAAACTCCGGCTGCTGATCCATGCTTATGCAGTTGCTGCTATTGATAAAGCCGCAGAGATCGCAATCATCAATGCGGAAGGTAGCGGATACCTTACTGCAGACGCCCTGATACAGCCGGGGTACAATGCAGGTAAGCCGATGCCGTTCTTCGCTACGTATAAAACCACTGCACAAGGAACTACTCCTGCTAACCAGGTTTATAATGCAGCCAATAAATGGGGTATTGATTATTACAAAGGTGATGGAGATCCCAGGGTAACCCGCGTTTATGAAGCCGGGGCGAATGGCCTGGCAGGTGTACCTTATGGAACACCTCCGGTTGCGGAATATGTGAGAGCCAACGTGGCGGGTATCGGCCCCGGGTTGTACAGAACTTCCAGCTCTCCACAGATATTTTTCTCCCTGGCAGAAGCATTTTTCCTGAGAGCTGAAGCAAGACAAAGAGGGTTTATCACCAACGGTCCTTCCGCTCAATCATTGATGGAAAGTGGGATACTTGCGAGCATGACGACGCTGGGAGTACCCAATCCTGCAACAGCATTGGCAGACTACCTGGTTTTCAACGCCGGCTTCCCTGATGTGGATTATACAGCACCGGGACTGACCCCCCAGCATCCGGCCGGCGGCATCGCTACCATTCTTTCGCAGAAATGGTTTGCACTGAACGGCATCAACACACTTGAAGTTTGGACAGATTACAGAAGGGTTCCATTCTCCTCGGTATCAACGCTTCCAGGAGCATCAACTACCCATTTTACCTATGGTACGCCAGGCGGCTATGCGGCAGGTCCCGCGCTATCTGTATCACCGCAATTGCCTCCCGGAACACAGATACCGATAAGATACCTGTACCCGCAAACCGAGTATAATTATAACTCGGTAAATGTAGGGGCTGAAGGAACGATAAGCCAGTTTACAAGCAAGGTATTCTGGGATTTGAACTAATCCATAACATTAAAATTTGAAGCATGAAAAATAGACTATTATCACTTTCGCTCATCGCAGCCGTGGCACTATTGTTCACCAGCTGTCTGAAAGATAAGGGCTTTGAGAATGGCCAATATGGGATCAATGACCCGGATTCACAACCGGCAGGTATTGGATTCCCAAGAGCACAGGCTGCCAAGTACACCATTGGTATCGACCTGAGCGCCGCAGCACAGGTAGTTAATGGAGTTGTATATGTAAACCTGGAATCAGGTTCGCCTGCTCCCAGTGATATCGTGATCACCCTTGCGTTGAACCCAAATTTGAGAACAGCGTACAATGCAGCTAATGGAACTAACATTTTAGCGTTGAGCCCAGCGCTCTTTAGTGTAGGACTTACTGTAACTATCCCTGCAGGCCAAAGGAATGCGCAGATACCGATCAATTTCCCCAATACCAGCAGTCTTGATCCTAACCAATCATATGGATTTGGTATCAGCATTGTTTCTGTAACCGGTGGTTATGTGATCGCTTCGAACCTGGACGACCTGTTCATAGAAGTATCGCTGAAGAACAAATACGACGGGGTATACGAACTGAAAGGATATCACAACCGTGCTCCGTACAATTTTCCCTTCACTACAGAAGTGGAAATGCATACAACTGGACCATCTTCAGCTGGCATGTTCTGGCCTGATGGTGGAGACTATGGTCAGCCTATCGGAATCGGAGTGGGTGCTGTAAACTGGTATGGCCCTGCGGTTTCACCAAACTTCAACTTTAACCCTGCTACTGATCTTTGTACAGGTGTAACCGGTATGCCTGCAAATGTGGTTGCGTTGGATATGGTTCTCAACGATGCTACCCCTGATGCTAACCCTGATGGACCCATTGTAAACAGGTTTGAAGCAGGACCTAAAAAGATGTACCTGGTATTCCAGTATAATGGGAACAACCTGCGCAGGTTCTATGATACACTGACTTACCTGCGCGCCAGGTAATAGTCATGGTCAATTTTTAGAGGACAATTCTAGCGATGACCACCGGTTAACTATTCGGATAAAATATTCTCATGTTAACGTTAATACGTTAACAACGCAGGTAGTTTCTACTACCTGCTCTTTTTATTTATACACTGGCTGCCTCTAATTGTATCAAAATATCACTACCTGCCGGGAGATCCTGCTTCTTCTTCAGACCCCGGTTGAGTATTAAGATAGTAGGATAAATGCATGACTATTTTTATAGTCATACAAATTTATTTTCGACTGCAAACTATCATTTAAACCGACCATCGGCTGTATATTATTTTAAACCAGCCATAAAATTGCATCCAACCTGCGGAATGTGCGTTTCTGTTAATTCATTCATACTTCGCAAGCTGCTGAGTATGTATTGCAATTTGCATTCTGTAGGCTACCCATTTTCCGCTTTGCTTACCAGTTTACTTTTAGTTGATTTTTCTTAATAAATCCTAACCAACGGCTTATGAATCCTCGTTACCAACCATCGCTTGGTTTATTTTGTCTTTCGATTTTGGCCAGTAATATTGTAACATCTCAATCATTGATCCCGGCCAATTCCCTGGTTACCCAGGATTTTAATAGTATGAATACAGGTCTGACACTCCCTGCTAACTGGCGAATATCAGCAGCTGGCGGCGGCTCGACGTCTGCCTGGGCTACAGGGTTGAATGCAGTAACACAAGCTGCCAACAGCGGCACACCGGTAACAGGAGGTTCATATAACTGGGGAACAACTACAGGTACAGACAGAGCAGTTGGTTTTATGGCAAGCGCCGGTTTTGCGACACCTAATTCGATCATGGCTTTTTATCGTAACACCACCGGCGCTACTGTTACATCACTTACGATCTCTTATGCAGTGGAGCGCTACCGGGTCAATACTTCGACAGTGAGCCTGAGTTTTTTTTCATCTGCTGACGGCTCAACATGGACGGCCAGAACAGCCGGTGATATACCCACCAGTGTATTTGCTACGGGAGTATCCGCGTATACCTTTGGGTTACCGCAAACATTTTACAAAACTGTAACGATCTCAGGACTGAGCATTTTAAACAATGGAGATATTTATTTTCGCTGGGTCTTCAGTGATAACTCAGCGGCCAGTGCCCAGGGATTGGCACTGGATAATGTTTCTATATATGCAGGGGCGGCCACACCGGTGATACTGGCGCAGCTAAGGGATGCCATATCTGTGGACAATGGTGTGATCAACCAGGCCAATCCTGGGGATGAGCTTCGGTATACGACAAAGATTAAAAATATAGGTAGTGGAGATGCGAATAATGTAGTATTAACTCAACCTGCTCCCGCCAACACAATATTGGTTGCAGGTTCGGTCAGGACATCAGCATTGGCCAAAGACGAGAGTTATCCGGGCCCTATCAACACGCCTTTAAATATTGCTGCGGGAGCAGGAGTGCTGGTCAACGATTTTGGAGTTCCTTCACCCACGGTAACAACATTCGGAACCTCTTCCAATTCAGCCGGCAATGCTGCAGGTGCGGTAGGTCTGTCTGATAACGGGGGAGCATTGACGGTGAATGCCAATGGATCATTCACCTATACACCACCCAGCGCTACATTTACAGGAGTTGATAAATTTTCTTATAAAGCCACCAATGGTAATACCCCGGATAACGATGCGATTGTTACGATCACAGTTGGTACTGTTGCTTCGGCAGTCAATGATGCCTATGCCGTGACAGGTAATGTTCGCATCAACCCGACCGGGGCGCAGAACCTGCTGGCCAATGATGCGGGGAGCGGCTTGTCGGTGGTTGCCGTAAATGGAGTTGCGGCGAATGTAGGAACCCTGTTCACTACAGCGAACGGAAGCAATATCACGGTAAGTGCCAATGGAGATCTTAGTTATAACCCGGGCCCTGGTTTTGACGGACCTGAATCGTTTACTTACACCATTGACAATGGTTTTGGTTTGCCACAGACAGCGACGGTAAATATCACGATCACGGGTATGGTTTGGTTTGTAACCAATGGTGGCGCGGCAGGGGACGGGAGGTTGACATCGCCTTTCAACAGCATCGGCGCCTTCCAGGCATTAAATAACGGAACGGGCAATAATCCCAATAACAACGATAATATTTTTCTATATGAAAGCGCCACATCCTATGTGGGTTCATTGGCTTTAAGAACAGGACAGAAGCTGATCGGGCAGGATGCGACAGCCAGTTTATCAATTATTACCGGTCTGACACCAAATGGAGTATACAGTTCACCTTTCCCGGTAATGAATGTTACAGCAGGACAAACAACAACGTTGACTACATCGGCAGCAGCAACCAATGCGATCACCTTAGGAACCGGTAATACTGTACGCGGGTTAACGGTTGGCGCAACGACAGGCGCGAAGATCTTTGGAAATAATTTTGGCTCTGTTACGATAGGAGATAATACAAGTCCCGATATTATATTGAATGGAACGGGGCAGGCATTTAATCTTACTACTGGCAGCTTATCTGCCACTACCGGTCTTGTGAGTGTGGCTTCCACAAGCAGCACAGGAGCGGGTATATCGTTGACCGCAGTGGGATCCAGCAATGTCAGCTTTGGAAGTACTACGATCTCAGGTTCTGCTACACAGGGTATTTTTGTCACAACATCTTCTGCGCTTATCGATTTTGGAAATACTACGGTTACCGGCGGTACGAATGGTATTCACCTGGAAAATAATGCCTCGGGTGTCAAAACTTTTGGAACAGCGAACATCACCAATACCACCGGATATGGATTCAATCATGTGAACGATGGTGGTACTGTTGCAGTGGGTACGATTACTGTTGTCAACCCCGGAAACACAGCGATCAATATCCAGGGTCCTGCTACGTCCGTTAACTTCAGCGGGGTGGTGCTGGGAACCAGCGGGACGAGGCTGACCCAGAGAGGCATCGAGATCACCGGCGGCACCAATGCATCATCCTGTAGTTTTGGCGCTGTGAGTATTTTCACAAATGGCCAGGCAGGCATCACTGCCACCAATGCAGATGGTTCAGTCTTCAATACTTCCGGTATTATCGATGTGACGGGGGCAAGTGCCATCATCATCAATGGACCAGCCGGTCTCACCAATGTCAATATGACGCTGGCAACGGTCAATTCAAATGGAGGGACCAACAACCTGTCTTTAGTGAATTGCGAAGGAACAGCCACGCTAAACGGAGGCTTACTGACGGGCACTGCTGCAGGTTCGACTTTGAATGTAAGTGGCGGTACAGTAGCTATGACTTACCGGACCAATATCACCCAGGGAGCGAATGCAGCCATGGTGAATATCGGGGGTGGACATGCTACCGGTACGATTACTTTTCAAACGGGAACTTTGAATGCTACAAATGGAACCGGTTTGCAATTTGACAATGCAGACGGTACTTATAACTTTTGGGGTACTACCACGCTTGCCGGGGGTGACGCTGGGATAGATATTTTAAATGGATCTGGCGGTATATTCGATTTTGCCGGCACAGCCGGTGCTATTGCCATTACTAATCCAACCGGTGCTGGTTTTTTAATAGGTGGAACATCCAATACTGCAACGGTGAACTACGATGGAAATATTTCAAAGAACAATGCGAATGCCCTGGTAAGTGTTACCAATCATACCACAGGCACTGTCAATTTTGTTTCGGGCAATACACTGAGCGCAACGAACGGAACAGGTTTGCAATTTGATAATGCAGACGGTACTTATAACTTTAACGGAACAACTACACTGAATGGCGGAGATGCTGGCATCGATATCCTGAATGGGTCAAACGGCACCTTTAGTTTTGCTGCCAATACTTCTATCACTAATCCATCCGGAGTAGCAATAAATATTGGAACCAGTACAGCCGGAAACATTATTTACTCGGGAACGTTCAGTAAGACCAATGCCGGGATAGGTATACAGGTAAATGCCAAAACGGGAGGCATAATAACCTTTGATGGAACCGGTACCAAGACATTAACAACAGGAGCATCGAATGCCATACATTTAACCGGGAATACAGGAAGCACGATCAATTTCAGCGGCAATAATCTTCTGCTCACTACTACTACCGGCATCGGTTTCAATGCAACGGGGGGAGGCACGATCAGTGTTGCGGGGACAGGTAACATTATTGCTTCTACTACCGGAACTGCTTTAAATATTAACAACACAACAATAAGTGCCACAGGCTTGACATTCCAGCGTATTGCTTCGAATGGTGCTGTGAACGGAATTGTGTTGAACACAACCGGCGCTGGCGGGTTAACAGTTACAGGTACCGGCACCGCCAATAGCGGTGGTATTATCCAGAGCAGCACACAAACCGGTGTGTTACTTAGCTCCTGTGCCAACATCTCCTTTACAAGTATGAGTATCTCAGCCAGTCAGGATGATGGCATTAACGGAACCAATTTATCAGGCTTTACTTTGGCAAGTTCTACGATAAATAATAATGGTAATAGTTCGGTCGATGAAGGAATTGAATTCGTGAATCTAACCGGGAATTGTTCGGTAACGAATACAACATTAACCGGTAATTTTCATAATAATTTCTGGGTACAGAATTCTGCGGGCATATTGTCTACGCTCAATTTCACCGGTTGTACCCTTTCTTTGAATCACGCTACTCAGGGCAATCACGGTATCCTCATCGATATGATCGGAACGGCCGAACTTACCGCCTCCACGATATCTTCCTGTACGTTTACAAGCAACAGGGTAATGGGGATACAGGCAATAGGAGGGGCTACATCAAGGATCAATTCCCTCACGGTGAGCGGGTGTACGTTTACATCGCACCAGATCGCCATCGATTTCTCAGGCTCGGGTTCGCCTTTAATGATCCTTAAATTCATTGGTAATACACTTACTACTCAGAACAGCCATGCCATGAACGTTTTCCAGGGCATACCAAGTGCGGGAAGTGTTATCCAGGCGCGGATCGAGAATAATATTATCGGCAATGCTGCAGTTCCAGGTTCCGGTTCGGCGATCGGGAATGGTATTCGAATCAACGGAAATGACAATGGTTCGTTGATTGTACTGCTTAATAATAACACGATCCGGCAGACACCCAATGGAAGAGGTATTGAGGTTATTGGCCGAAACGGAACAGGAACAATGAATGTAACTGTTACAAACAATAATGTGAATCCCCAGGATGTTTCAGG
>JANOHQ010000002.1:0-33135 GCA_031406595.1 Chitinophagaceae bacterium | reverse complement strand
GGGGAGAAGAAAGCGAGTGGGGTTTAGCAAGTGGCTAGTGGGATGCGTGTTAATTATGGAATCAATAGCCCCGGGCTTTAGCCCGGGGTATTTGATAAGTTTCGGAATGGCTTTAGCCGAATATTATTGCCCTGGCTGTAGTGCTACTAGGATCGCCTGTTGCGTCGCACCCTTCGGGGTTCGGTAACTTTACTTAGCAATTTGTAACGGTAAAAATAAAATAGCAATATGTATCAAAATTACAGTGATGATGACAATGTTAATCTATCAAGGAGATCGGTTTTAATAAAGGAGTATACTAGAGTTGGCACGGAAATGTTAACGGCAACGATGAATTCAAAAGAGATACTAAAAACAGACTTGGTGCCGTTCCTTTTTTTTAGACAGGCGTTGGAAATGGGGGATGCCCTAAGCATCCTTGTTCAGTATGGATGTATCAATGCGTCTAAGCCACTGGTGAGAACGTTATTAGAAAGTTATTTTCAACTCGCCTATTTATTTAATGAAAATGAGGAAAGAAAATCATTGCAATTTTTGTATCACTACGAGAAGCGAAAAAAAGAGTATTATGAGAAGTTGGCTTTTCCGGAAAGAGGAGGAAGCTTTTTTGAAAAGTTAAAAAAAGATAAGTATATAAAGGGTGAAGATATTGGCGAAGATCAGAAAAAGGTGTATGCTGAAAATGTAAGGAAAATAGAATCAATCCTCAATGAAGAAGGAAATAGAGAAATTGCCGAAGAATATTTGAGAGTTGAGAACAGGAAAAAAAATGGGCGGGTTTCGTACTGGTACGAACTTTTTGATGGACCCGCAAGTGTCGAAGGAATTTCTATTAAATTGAATGAAGCTTCTTTGTATCAATTTATCTATAGAAACTGTTCTTCCTATGCGCATAGCGAAGATATTATTCATGCAAACTTGGAACCACATGATGAGGCTTCTTTTGGAATCAGTGCTTTGAGAGATGTAAGACAGCTTTCAGTTGTGACAAATGATATCTTTTTGCTGATAGAACGTGTGTGTATGCTTTTTTTAAAAGATAAAGTTGAAAGTAAAAAACCATTTGCGGAAAAATTTATTCCACTTATGAAAGAAAAGAAAATTTTAACAGAAAGATTGAAAACAGAAAAATGAAGTTAAAAATAACAGGAAAAGAACTAAGAGCTATTGGCTACCCGGAAGGACCGGTGATTAGCATAGCAATGAACGTGCTGCAAAAAAATTACAGGCACGAAGGAAAGGAGAACGTGATGGAACTATTAAAGAAAATACTGGCAGCGCCGGTGGAATATGAAAATGACGCTGTGTTGGGATTGATCGCACAGCAACTAATACCAAGAGCCCCGGAAGGTTTGGGAGAGTCTATATCGTTAAATCAACACGGTATCCAGTTCAATGTCTTCGGGCAGGAACATATCGAAGAAGGTGCTATGCACCAGATGTACCAGGCGGCGAAATTGCCGATCAGCGTGGCAGGGGCTTTAATGCCCGATGCGCACAGTGGTTATGGATTGCCGATCGGTGGTGTACTCGCCACAGAGAATGCGGTCATTCCTTATGGAGTAGGAGTGGATATCGGTTGCCGTATGTGTTTGAGCATATTCGATATCAACCCAAAGGACCTGGTTGACAGGGAATCCTTTTTTGCCAGGGAACTGGGAGAAGCAACTCTATTCGGAAGTGGTGCACAATTCGATCAGGCGCCCAACCATGAAGTAATGGAGAATGAATTGTTCTTCCAACTGCCCTTATTGAAAAAAATACATGGAAGAGTGTGGAAGCAATTGGGTTCATCAGGATCAGGAAACCACTTTGCTGAATTTGGAATTATAGAGATCGAAGAAAAGGATGCTATCCTCGGTGTCAGTGCCGGGAAATATGTTGGCTTCTTAACGCATTCCGGCTCCCGGGCATTGGGGGCAAATATTGCCAACCACTATACCAAACTGGCCATCAGCAAAAGGCGGCTGCCACAGGATGCAAAAAACCTTGCATGGTTATCTATGGATGAAGAAGAGGGTATCGAATACTGGAATGCGATGAACCTCGCCGGTGACTATGCCTCGGCTTGTCACCATGTTATTCATGGCAAGATCGCGAAGCAATTGGGTCGCAGACCCGTAAAGATGGTAGAGAACCACCACAACTTTGCCTGGAAGGAGACCCTGAGCGGAGTCGAAGGGGAGAAGGGAAGGGATGTGATCGTACACCGTAAAGGTGCCACGCCCGCGGGGAAAGATGTATTGGGGATTATCCCGGGCTCTATGACTGCAGATGGATTTATTGTAAAAGGAAAAGGTGAGTCAGCGTCGGTTAATTCCGCTTCTCATGGTGCCGGAAGAAAGATGAGCCGAACCAGGGCGATCGCTTCCGTAACGGAAAAACAATTCAGGGATGAACTGCAAAAGTTCGGGGTGAAGTTGATGGGTGGAGGATTGGATGAATCTCCATTTGCTTATAAAGACATTAATGTTGTTATGCAATCGCAAAAAGCACTGGTGGATGTGGTCGGAAGATTTACGCCCAGGATCGTAAAGATGGATGGTGCAAAACACAGGAGTTGGGAAAGGAAAGGAAGGGAAGAAGTAGCGGGAGAATGATCAATTGGCAATGGGCAACAGGCAATATGCAATAGACAATAGGCAAAGGAACTTACTGGTGAACCCCTTGCCAATTGTCTATTGTCAATTGGCGATAGATTACTTCGATTCTGCTTCGAACTCCAGAACGAGGTCTTTGCCGCTATAGATGGATAAGGTTTTCTCTTTTAACTCAAACCTCGTTGCTTTTCCCAGTTGTTGGAAAAAAGCATCTTCCGTTTTTTGCACTCCTTCACAATACATCTTGGTAGAGAAAATATTTGAAAAACTTATTTCGCTGCCATTGATCGTAGTATTGCTACCAAAGCTGTTGCAGCTGCCGTTTCCGCCCGCACTGTTCTTTTCCTTGTCAAATTTCAGGAAGGCTTTCGTGTTTACTGCTTCCACCCCTTTTTCGGTATGAATTTTACGAAGCGACCATTTCGTTTCGTACAATGATTGTTGCGGTTTGTTTTCTTTTTTCATCATCAACCCGGCCAATACAATAAATATCCCGGCGCTTATAAAAGTTATCAGTTTCATGTGTAGTGATTTAGAACACTATCGTGATGCGGGGCGACTGCCGTTTGCATACAGCCTGTCGTCATTTATGCAATTCTTTAACAGTTTGCATCCGGTTATAAATCCCTGTTTATGCAAAAGTTAATTTTTACACTGTGTACCTGGATGCTGATCAGCAATGAATGCCTGTCCCAAAACTGGGATCGTCACATGGAAGTAAAGAAAATGAGTATCCTGGTGAAAACGGATGCATTTACAGCCACTACATTTATTGAAATGGAATTTTACAATCCGACCAATACAGAGATGGAAGGACTGTATCGCTTTACTCTCGAGCCAGGCCAGGCCATCACAGCATTTCAGCTTGACCTTTTTGGTAAATACCGCGATGGTTCTATTGAAGAGAAATGGAAAGCCACGAATGCGTACAATACGATCGTAGGCAAACGGGTGGATCCTGCGTTGCTCACCATGGATTCTTACAACAACTACAGTCTCCGGATCTACCCGGTACCGGCGATGAGCAGCAGGAAGATCACGATGACCATCCAGCAATTGCTGATCCTGGAAAAGGAGAAAGCCATCTATAAACTGCCATTGAATATCAGGGATACGATCAGGGAGCTGAATGTGCAGATTGACGTGGAAGGCAGCACTGGTTTCCCTTCCGTGATAAAAGGATTATTACAGGATGAGTCATTCGGCATCCGTGGAAACCAGTACGATCTTGCCTTGGCATCAAAAGGGGTAAAAGCAGAAAAACCACTCTCTTTCTCGATCCCCCTTTCCGCACAACAACACGTCTTATGCCTCAAGAGTGTAGATGGGAAAGCTTTTTTTGCCTTGCGCCTGAAACCCTCGATCCGGAGAGAGTATACTATACAACCTAAAAAAGTCACTGTATTTTGGGATATCTCTAATTCGGGTAGCAGGCGGAGTATCTCCCGGGAAGCCGGTTTCCTGCAACAGTATGTTACCACTAATAACATCACGCAACTCGCGATTATTTCCTTCAACCAGCAGGTGCAGGACACAGCTGTTTTTTATACGGCAAATAATTTTAACAGCCGTTGGGTAGAATATTTGCAATCATTAAAGTACGAAGGAGCCACACAGTTCGGGTCTCTTGACTTTTCCAGGCAGGATGCCGATGCGATCCTGGTATTCAGCGATGGTAAGAATAGTTTTGGTTCAGCACTTCCAACGCCGGGCCGGAATCCCGTGTATTGCATCAATTCCGCAGCCTATCCCGATCCGGTGCAATTGCAAAAAATAACCGGCCTGAGCGGCGGCTGCTATATCGATCTTATAAAAGTTTCTATGAACGAAGCCATTGCGATGGCAGGCAAAGCAGAGAATATCCTGCTGGCTATCCAGGCGGGAGATACCAAATTGAATATCGATCAGCAAACTCCGGACCTGAAGGAAGAAGTGTTATTGCTGACCGGGATCATTCCTGCTAATGAAAAGATGATTACGCTTAGCTATGGTAACAATGGAAATACCCGGGAAGAAGAAAAGATTGCGGTGACAGCGGATAATACCTGTGCCGGATCGGCAATCGACAGGATCAGGATGCTTTCTCTTTTTGATGCGTATGCAAAAAGTACTTACTGGATGAGTGCGTTGGAATTTGGTAAAGCAGAAAAAGTGGTCACACTCAATACAGCGTTTATCGTGTTGGAAAAAGTGGAGGATTATATCAAATTCACTATCACACCTCCTAAAGAACTGGAGTCGCAATGTGATATGAATATTTTTGTAAAGGCAGAAGAGGAAAGAAGAAAGCAATACAAACAATTGGGAGAGCAGGAAATACTGACGATGGTGGCCCAGTCGTATAATGTGCGGATAGCAACCTGGGACAGGGATCAGCAACCGATCAACATGGCAGGAGAACGTAACCAGCAGCGTTTAGAAAAAGATAAAAAAACCGCCACACCATCAACGGGTGCGGTTCAGGATGCCGGAACGAAAGGGCCGGTTACCGATAATTTTTCCGGAAGAGAAGACATGTCAATGTCAGAAGTAGTGGTAACAGCGCTGGGGCAGGCAAGGCAACCAAAAGAGTTGGGTTACTCGGTCTCCAGGATAACCGCTGCAGAATTGACACAGGCGCATGTGGTGAATGTACAGAATGGATTGACCGGAAAAGTTTCAGGTCTCAATGTAACCACCGTCAATAGCGGTGTCTTTGGCGATACGCGGATCACGTTAAGGGGTATCCGCTCGCTTACAGGGAATAATCAACCCTTGCTGGTACTCGATGGTGTACCGATCAGCCTGCAGTACCTGAATGCTATCAACCCCCACGATGTCCGGGATGTAACCGTATTGAAAAGCCCATCCGCCACAGCGATCTATGGACCTGACGGAGCAAATGGCGCATTAATCATCACAACAAAAAAAGGAAACCGTGGATGGTATTCTAACTATTGGGGAACGTATAAACTAAAGAACCAGGAAGACGAAGATTACCTGGCGGAAATAAAACAGACAACATCACGGAATAAGCCCGGCCGATACCAGGAACTTAAAAAAATACACGGTGACCAGGCAGGATTTTATTTTGATATGGCACAGCATTTATTTGAATCAGGCTATCGGCAAAACGCTCTTACGATACTGTACTCTGCTTCTGAAGTGGCCGGCGGTGACAAGCAGGTATTGAAAGCGATGGGATACACGCTGGAAGCCTGGAAAGAATTCGGGGAAGCGATAAAGATCTACCGGCAATTGATAGATGCGGATGGAGGAGATGCCCGTGCTTACCGCGACCTGGCCCTCGCTCTTTACCAGGATGGCAAGTACCAGCAGTCGGTCAATACCTTTTACGAAGGGATCTTAAAAAATTACGACACCTATGAGTATTACAGAAAAGAGATCAAAGCAATGATGTTGCAGGAAATGAATGCGATTATAGCCATACATGGAACCGGGTTGGATCTTTCCGCTATCAACAAAGAATTGATCCGGCCCCTTTCTTTAGATCTGAGAATTGTACTGGATTGCAACAGCAGTAACCTGGGCAATTCGGTATCGGTCAGGGAGCCGGGCGGGGCGCTCTGTTCTAACGGCGGGCCATCATCCAATGGCGGTCAAATAACGAGCTACTACAACTATTACTATGGCCTGAGTGATCATTTACAGGAATACCAGGTAAAACAGGCTAAGACGGGAAAGTATAAGATCAATGTACAGTACAAGGATCATTATCATGGGGGATTACCAGCTATGATCAGGATCACCACGTTCCGGAATTTTGGCAAACCGGGTCAGAGCCTGGAAATTGAAAATGTAATCATGGATAACCAATACGGAGATGTCGAGATCGCGGAAGTAACATGGTAAGATATTGAAAGAAGTTAAGGGATAAAGAAAACCCCTGTGGAAACAGGGGTCGAACCAAAACTAACTGCTTATGAGAAAAAGTTTATAGTACTTAATTTATTTTCAGTTTTAAGTTGTTGCTGAAATTAAGAGAGCCAAAAAAACCGCCTTCTCTTTCCTCTTGTTCTGTGATCACAAAGTCTTCCTTGTGAGAGGAGAAGCGAAATTTTTTGATCTGTTCTTTATGTCCTTTCAGTCTTGTTAATGAAGCGTTCAAAAATTTGCTAATAGATTTTTTCATAATCATCTGTTTACTGTATACCCTATTTTCAATTTTCATGCCATACGTAAAAAGACCTGTTAAAAGGCTGGCAGGCAGATAAATAAGGGAGATGATTTGGTGGGGATCCGGCTTATTAACTGGGGTAATGAGATAATATTACCTGAACTGGGGTATTAATACTTCGGTTGCAGCAGAGTGTATCATCATACTTTGATATAGATTTTCTTTTTATCCATCCAGTAACAAATAGCCCACATCAGGATGATCACGCAGATCGCATAAGCAAGGGAGCCATTTTCTTTTGCCCCGGGAATATGGATCAGTACTTTTTTGTAGAGCCAGTTCCATGGATTGACCCCATCTCCCAGCCGGATAAGCGCCAGTCCTTTGGGCAGGAAGGCACTTAAGGCAAAAACAAAAAGGGCATTTTTCCCGAATACATCAAAGAAACGGGCAAGCCCGCCACGGACCTGTTTTACTTCGATCATATAGATCATGGTGGCGATGGTGATGATCGCAAGCCCGGTTGTATACACCGTATACGAGCTGGTCCATATTTTTTTATTGATCGGGAACACCATATCCCAGCAAAACCCGGTAATAATAAAGGCAATACCGATGACAAAAAGCCCTGCCAGCATGGGATACATCCCGTTCTGCGCCCCATTGGCATTCCCCGGAGGGGGGGGCTGTTCCGGCATTTTTGATTTCTGCCGGATATAATCACCGACCAGGTATCCGAAGATCACCTGTACGATCGCCGGGATGGTGCTCATGATGCCTTCCGGGTCAAATGGAATGCCCTCTCCTTTATATATATGAGCGATACCAAGCACAGACTGGTCTACTTTGTTGCCAAACCAACCTGTCATACTATACGGGTCAGCCGGGTTTCCCAGCAAAAAGCAAAGTGCCCAGTAAAGCAGCAACAGGAGGAGTCCAACATAGAAAGCCGCTCTTGCTTTCAAGTAGTATATAATAATGGAGGCAAAGAAAAAGCAAATTGCGATCCGGCCCAGGACCCCTAAAATGCGCACTCCCTGGAGATTTCCCTTGCCGTCAATATATACCCATTGCTTAAATACCAGTCCTGTATCGGTCCATTTGACAAAAGGCCACCAGGTAAGGAACAAGCCAATCCCAAAGATCAGCAAACTCCGTTTCAGTACTTTTCTCCAGAAAACCGCGTTCCCGGCGGCTTCCAGCCTGGGCATCACAAATGACATGGCATTCCCGACGGCAAACAAAAAGAAGGGAAACACAAGATCAGTGGGCGTTAAACCATGCCAGGGGGCATGTTCCAGAGGGGCATAAATATGTCCCCAGCTACCGGGGTTATTGACAAGGATCATCAGGCAAACGGTAGCACCACGAAAGACATCCAGGGAATAAAAGCGTTGGTTCAAATCAGTTTTTTATAAAACTAAATGTAAGGAATTGCGCAATAATGATTTGAGATAAAAAACCGGTGGTTTAACCCCGGGTAGGCAGAAAAATTCACGATATGATACTGGATTTGCCCAGCGTGGGTAGCTGCAACCGCATAGGGGGAAGGCCAACGTAAATCTACCCAAGTATTTATCAACTCTTGGGGGTAAATCCTTCAAACTCCGTGCATTTTATTCTCTTTCCACTCACATCTTACATTATATTTGCAAGCAAAATTCAGGGTAAGGGATTCGTAGTATTCCCTGATCCCGTAATTCAATGAAAGCCAATCATATAAAATTGTTTTATGTGATTGAGATGGCGAAGCTTTTCTAAAAACTGCCTGGAATTTGAGTCGTAAATGGTTAGCCGTATATACACGGCCAAGATGGGAGAAAAAAGTCAACCAGCTTCTTACTGAAAAGGGACTCGAGAGCTATTGCCCCCTGAATAAAGTAAGACGAAAATGGAGTGACCGGGTAAAATTGGTGGAAGAACCACTGTTCAAATCCTATGTGTTTGTAAAAGTGAATGAAGAGGACCGGAGTAAAGTGAGGATGACAAGCGGTGCGATCAATTTTGTTTACTGGGAAGGTAAACCGGCGGTGATCAAGGAAAAAGAGATCACGGCCATCAAACGCTTCCTCGATGAATATGAAAATGTAGAAGCAAGACCGGTCGAACTAAAAGTGAACCAGCGGGTTCGTATCACCAACGGCACACTGATGGACAATGAAGGTAAAGTGCTTGACCTGCGCCATAAGACAGCGAAGGTCGCTATCGACAGTCTTGGGTATATTTTGGTAGCCTATATTGAAAGAAGTAAATTAACTTCGGCACAGCCTAAGTAAAACCGAACCCGATTTTTTGCAGCCCTGGCTGCATTTATATTAAAGACGCATTATCAATGAAATTCAGCTGGATTTTATTACTGTTCATTTTCCCTCTCTGTTTCGTATCCTGCAAACCGCAGCAGCAAATTCCATTTTACCTGGAAAATGTAAATGACACAACGGGCAAAGGGGTGGTCAAAATCCCCGAATTGCGAGTACAAAAGGGAGACCTGCTTTCTATACAAGTCTATAGTCTGAGCACAAAACCCGATGTCGATGTATTGTACAATTTACCACAAGGGCCGGGAGCGGCCGCTGGGGCAGGCCAGGCCTCTACCGGAGGATTTCTCGTTGATAACAATGGCAATATAGAGCACCCGAGGTTAGGACTGTTTCATGCAGAAGGGCTCACCAAGCATGAACTGGCAGCAGAAGTAAAAAAGAGACTGACCGAGCCCGTTGAATTACTGGCAAATCCTACTGTAATTATAAGGTATTTGAATTTTCATGTTACGATATTGGGCGATGTGGCCCAGGAAGGACCGGTAAATGTTCCCGGAGAAAAGCTTACCATTTTGGAAGCTGTCGGTCTTGCAGGAGGCATCACCCGTTACGGAAAGAAAAACTATGTAAAAGTGATGCGGGAAGTGAACGGTCAAAGGGAAACCGGCCTGATCGATCTGTCTTCAAAAGATGTTTTTGAATCGCCTTATTATTACCTGATGCAAAATGATGTAGTGATTGTGGAGCCGACCCGGCAGCGGATGAAAGAGGAAGACCAGCAAAGGGCCTTCCAGAAAGTTTCTATCGGGCTATCGCTGGTAGCTGCGGCAGCCACACTCTCCAATATTTTTATCAAAAATTAATTCCTTCCTCAAACAGAAATCCTTTCAATGCCAGAACCGGTTAGCAAAACCACTAACGAAAGCAAAAGTGAACTCTGGAACCTGAGTCTCAGGGATGTATTTTATAAATATGTCCGGTTCCTCCCTCTCTTTGTTTTGTCTGTTGCGTTTGCACTCTTAATTGCTTTTTTATTCCTGCGTTATAGTGTGCCCGTTTACGCGGTAGGCGGAAGTATGCTGATCCGCAGCGAAAAACAGGGAGGAAGTGCCAGGGATAATGAACTGGAAAGCCTGATCGGTAACAATAAGGCATCGAATATCCAGAACGAGATCGAGATATTGAAATCCTTACCGCTGATGCAGCGGGTGGTAGACAGTCTCGGGTTGCAATTCAGTTATTTTGCCAAAGGAAAGATCAAAACGGTCAATATTTACAAACAAGGCCCCTTCCTCGTCCGGGCCTTGAAGATACCAGATAGCACGGTGAGCTTTTCGTTGAAGATCAAGTTTGTCAATGACAACCTGTTTACGGTCAATGATGAGACGAAGACCTTTACATTCGGACAAACTTTTGGGAATGCCTATGGTGTCTTTACCCTTGTCAGGAACCCCATTGCTTCGGTCAGTAAGGAATACCGGGTAGACTGGACACCTACTATAATTGCGGCAGGTCAGTATGCGGGTGCCATACGGGTAAGTCTCAAAACACCGGGTACTGGGATCCTCTTTGTCGGGATGCAAACCCCGAATGGTATGATGGGTGCAGACATCATCAACCAATTGATGGAGGAGTACAGCAAATACAGTATCGAACAAAAAGAAGAGACCTCGGTCAAAACAATGCGGTTTATTGACGACCGGCTCGCCGAATTCAGGTACAAGATCGATAGCGTGCAGGCGATCCTGAATGATTTTGAACAACGGAACAACCTGATCGATTCCAAAGCACAGTCGGAAAATTATTTCAGTAACATCAGTGAGGCAGACAAAACGATCAATGAGCAAACCTTAAAACTGAACATACTTGATATATTAGGAGGCTACCTCAATGACCGGAAAAACTCATTTGAAAAAGTTCCCACTACCCTGAGTATCGACGACCCCACACTTAATTTACTCGTGGGGGAATATAATAAAACACAGATCGCGAGGCAACAATTGCTGGATGCGAATGTGCCGCTTAAGAACCCGCTGGTGGTAGAAGCCGAACAGCAGATCGAGAAACTAAGGACCAGTATCCAGGAAAATCTCCGGAATATCAAGTCGTCTGTAAGCTCCACCATCCGCACCATCCAGGGAAAGAGTAACCAGAGCCAGTCACAACTGAGGTTACTACCTGAAAAAGTAAAAGAACAGATCCAGATACAAACACAGGTGGAGTTATTGGGCGAACTGTATAAATTTTTACAGAACGAGAGAGAGCGGCAGGCGATATCAAAGGCGTCGAATGTATCCAATTCGGATGTGATCAACAAAGCATATAATTCTACTGTACCGGTGAAGCCGAATAAAAAAGCGATCCGGATACTCGCCATCTTACTGGGCCTCGGCCTTCCCGCGATGGTGATCTTTGCGGGAGAAATGCTGAGTGATAAAGTAGGTACCCGCTTTGATATTGAAAGGATCACATCGGCACCCATCCTGGGAGAGATCGGGCATTCGTATTCTGATACGGTGCTGATCGTAAGCAAGACAACGCGGAGCATGGTGGCAGAACAGTTCCGCATCATCCGGTCCAATCTCCAGTATATATTGAATAAGAAGGAAAAAGCAACAATACTCGTCACGTCTTCATTCAGTGGTGAGGGAAAGTCATACGTGTCTACCAATATGGGAGCCGTGCTGGCGCTTGCCGGAAAGAAAACGATCATCCTGGAGTTTGATATCCGCAAGCCAAAAGTATTGTCAGGCCTGGGGATGCCGAAAGGTCCCGGCATTACGAATTTCCTGGTAGGTAAAGCAGAACTGAAGGATGTGATCAAACAGGTACCCGACCATGAGAATCTTTTTGTGTTGGGTTGCGGACCAGTTCCTCCCAATCCCTCCGAGTTGCTGCTCGACCCGAAAGTGGATGAGATGTTCCACTGGTTGCAGGAAAATTTTGATATAGTGCTGGTGGATACGGCGCCGGTAGGAATGGTGAGTGACGCAATGACCCTCAGCAAACATGCAGATTGTACCCTGTACCTTGTTCGCCAGGGGCATACCTTTAAAAAGCAAGTAGCGCTGATCGACGAGTTTTACCAGGATAATAAGCTCCCCAAAGTTTCTATCATCATCAATGATGTAAAAGTTAAACCGGGCTATGGGTATTATGGCTATGGCCGTTATGGCTATGGCTATGGTTACGGCTACGGAAGTTATTACGAAGAAGAAACGCCACCCCGCGGGTTTTTCGATCGTATACTCGACAAGCTCGATGTGAGAAGGCTGTTCAGTAAATCCAGGAAAAAGAAATAAATTCCAGAAATCATGAGAATATTGGTAACAGGTGGAGCAGGATTTATCGGCTCCAACCTTGTTGAGCATTTGTTGCAGGATAAGCGGGTAACATTTGTAAGAGTACTGGATAACCTGGCGACAGGTTCGTTAAAGAATATCGAACCCTTTCTTTCCGATGCCCGCTTTGAATTCATGGAAGGAGATATCCGCAGTTATGATACCTGTTTAACTGCCTGCGATACGATCGATCTTATTACACACCAGGCCGCATTGGGTTCGGTACCCCGTTCGATCAATGATCCGCTTACGACCAATGATGTGAATATCACGGGTACGCTGAATATTTTTACTGCCGCGAAAGAAAAAAATATTAAACGGGTGGTCTATGCTGCCAGTTCATCGACCTATGGCGATCATCCGGATCTGCCAAAAGTGGAAGAGAAGATCGGTAACCCGCTTTCTCCTTATGCTGTTACAAAATATGTGAATGAACTCTATGCCCGGGTGTACGGTAATTTGTATGGATTGGAAACGATCGGGCTGCGTTACTTCAATATTTTTGGGCCGAAGCAAAATCCCAACGGGCCTTATGCGGCCGTCATTCCCCTTTTTGCAGAAGCGCTGATACAACAGCAGTCGCCTACCATCAACGGCGACGGCAGTCATAGCCGCGATTTTACATTTGTGGACAATGCCGTCCAGGCAAATATTCTCTCCCTGTTTTCTGAGAATAAAAAAGCCGTTAACCAGGTTTATAATATTGCCTGCGGTGATCAAACCTCGCTGCTCCAGTTATTTGACGGGTTGAACAAGGAAGCAAACAGTTCCGTGCGACCTTCATTCGGTCCCGAAAGAAAAGGAGATGTAAAACACAGTCTCGCCGATATCTCGAAAGCAAAAGAACTGCTCGGATACGAACCGGTGATCACCGTTGAAGATGGGTTGAAAAAAACATTTAGTTGGTATAAAGCAAACAGTAAGTAACAATGGCAGGATCTATCATTATCACAGGTGGTGCAGGCTTTATCGGTTCACATGTGATCCGCCTTTTTGTCAACAAGTATCCCAACTACAAGATCATCAATTTTGATGCATTGACCTATGCGGGTAACCTGGAGAATCTCCGGGATATTGAAAAAGCACCGAATTATATTTTTGAAAAAGGGAATATCCTGCATACCGAGGACCTGGAAAGAGTGTTCGCTCAATATCAACCCGATGGGGTCATTCACCTGGCGGCTGAAAGCCATGTGGACCGTTCCATTCTTTCTCCCCTTGATTTTGTGTATACCAATATCATCGGTACTGTTAACCTGTTGAATACGGCGAAGAAGCATTGGGGTGCCGATCCTGCCGGTAAACGTTTCTACCACGTTTCAACGGATGAAGTGTACGGGGCATTGGGCGATACGGGTTTCTTTACGGAGCAAACAAAGTACGATCCGCATTCACCTTACAGTGCTTCAAAAGCTTCCAGCGATCATTTTGTACGGGCTTATCACGATACCTATGGTTTGCCGGTGGTGGTCAGCAATTGTTCCAACAATTACGGTCCCAATCATTTTCCCGAGAAACTGATCCCGCTTTTTATCAATAATATTTTGCAGAAGAAACCACTGCCGGTATATGGTGATGGTTTATACACCCGTGACTGGCTATTTGTGAAAGATCACGCAATAGCGATCGATCTTATTTACCATAAGGGAAAGAACGGAGATACCTATAATATCGGCGGCTTCAACGAGTGGAGGAATATCGACCTGGTAAAATTATTATGCAAACAGTCGGATGAAAAACTGGGTAATCCTGCCGGAACAAGTGAGCAACTGATCACTTATGTAAAGGATAGGCCAGGCCATGACCGGCGCTATGCGATCGATGCTTCAAAGATCAATACCGAACTGGGATGGAAACCATCTGTGACCTTTGAAGAAGGTCTCAGCCAGACGATCGACTGGTATCTTGCCAATAAAGAATGGCTCGAACATGTCACCAGTGGTGAATACCAGCAGTACTACGAAGAAATGTACAGTGATAAATAATTTCTTTTGTTCCTGTCACTATAATGTTATCTCCAAATGTATTTCTCTCATCCCACGGCCATTATTGACGAAGGTTGTAATATAGCCAGCGGTGTTAAGATCTGGCATTTTTGCCACCTGTCGGAGGGATGCCTTATTGGCGAGGATTGCAGTTTAGGACAGAATGTTTTTATCGGCAGGAAAGTAGTGCTTGGGAGGAATGTAAAAGTGCAGAACAATGTTTCGGTGTATGAAGGCGTGCAATGCGGTGATGATGTGTTCATCGGGCCGTCGGTGGTCTTTACGAATGTGATCAACCCGAGAAGTGCGGTGAGCCGCAAAAACGAATACCAGGAAACAGTGATCATGAAGGGAACCACGATCGGGGCCAATGCCACGATCCTTTGTGGTATTACGATCGGGGAGTACGCATTCATCGGCGCCGGCGCAGTCGTCACCAAACCTGTAGCAGCTTACGCACTGGTTACGGGTAACCCTGCCCGGCAAACAGGATGGATGAGCGAACAGGGGTATAAATTATCATTCGATGAAAAGGGTATAGCCGTCTGCCCCGGAAACGGTTATTCATACATGCTGCTGAACAACAGCGTTACAAGAGAAGTGTAAAGTTCTTTTTATTTTCTAACTGCAATGAAGAATTTTGTTCTGATAGGTGCTGCCGGTTATATCGCACCAAGACATTTAAAAGCCATAAAGGAAACGGGCAACAATCTGTTAGCCGCACTGGATAAACATGATTCGGTAGGCGTTCTGGATGCTTATTTTCCCGGGGCGCAGTTCTTTACCGAGTTCGAACGATTCGATCGTCACCTGGAGAAAATAAAAAGGGAAGGCGTAAATGTCGATTATGTTACCATCTGCTCTCCCAATTACCTCCATGATTCACATATCCGTTTTGGATTAAGGCTCGGCGCCGATGTGATCTGCGAAAAACCATTGGTGCTGAATCCCTGGAACGTGGACGGGTTGATCGCTATGGAAAAAGAAACAGGGAAGAAAGTATATAATATCCTGCAGCTCCGGCTGCACCCTGCGATTATGGCGATGAAAGAGCAGGTGAATGCAACACCGGGCCAGCATCACCAGGTCGATCTGCGCTATATTACCGCCAGGGGAAACTGGTATCATTACACCTGGAAAGGCAATGAGGAAAAAAGCGGGGGTATCCTCAGTAATATCGGAATTCATTTTTTTGATATACTCACCTGGACCTTTGGCAACTGTAAAAGCTGGAAGGTTGATCAGTTGGATGCACAAACGGCTACCGGTTTACTTGAATTCGATAATGCATCTGTGAACTGGACCCTGAGTATTGATGAAAATTTATTGCCGGAACCCGTTCGTAAAGAGGGAGGCCGGTCATTCCGGTCCCTGGTACTGAACGATATGGCCATTGATTTTAACAGCGGCTTCGAAGATCTTCATAAAAGGTCGTATGAAGAGATATTGAAAGGCAACCGGTGCGAACTGGCAGAGACACGCCAGGTGATCGAACTGATCCACGGTATGCGACATTCAAAAAAATAAACCACATCACATGAAAGGAATTATACTGGCAGGTGGCAGCGGCACAAGATTGTACCCCATCACCAAAGCTATCTCCAAGCAATTGATGCCGGTATATGATAAGCCGATGATCTATTACCCGCTTTCTACCCTGATGCTGGCGGGGATCCGTGAGATACTGATCATTACCACTCCCGAAGATAACCCGCAGTTCAAGCGGCTGCTCGGAGACGGAACGCAATGGGGTTGTCGTTTTGAATATGCCGTGCAGCAGGTACCCAACGGACTGGCACAGGCATTTGTGATAGGCGAATCTTTTATCGGTAACGATAAAGTGGCACTGGTACTGGGGGATAATATTTTTTATGGCGGCGGGTTCCGCCCCCTCCTGCAATCCGCTGCAAATACAGATGGGGCCGTCATCTTTGCTTATCCCGTTAGCGATCCCGAACGATATGGCGTTGTGGAATTCGATGCAGCTTTCAATGCGCTCAGCATAGAAGAGAAACCGGCACACCCGAAAAGCAACTATGCAGTACCGGGTTTATATTTTTATGATAATGATGTGGTGCGTATCGCCAAAAGCATTCAACCAAGTGCAAGGGGTGAATACGAGATTACCACAGTAAATGAAACATACCTGAAAGCAAAGAAATTAAAAGTAGCGGTACTGGGCCGGGGCTTTGCCTGGCTCGATACGGGAACATTTGAAAGTCTCAGCGATGCAAGTGAATATGTGCGGGTGGTGGAGAAAAGGCAGGGATTAAAGATCGGCTGCCCGGAAGAGATCGCCTGGCGCATGGGATTTATCAGCCGGGAACAGTTGATGCTGCTGGCAGAAGAGTTAAAGAAAAGCGGGTATGGAGAGTATTTAAAAACGGTGAAATAATGAGCGGGAAGGCTGATACGATCAACTACACCATTGAAAAAGCGGACCTGGGCGATCCGGCAACTGACCTTGCAGTCAGGCAACTGATCAAAGCAGCATTTAATGAAGAAGAGATGCGCCCGCAAGGACTTATTCATGATAATATTAGTAGTAATGCTTCCCGTCCCAGCTTTATGCTGGTAGCCAGGGAGAATGGCGCGATCATTGGCTGTGATGCATTTATCGCTAACGATTTTTACCTTGATGGACGCCAATATACAGGCTACCAGGTTTGCTGGACAGCTACGCACCCTGATCACCAGGGAAAAAAAGTTTTTGTAAACATCATCAATGAAGCCAAACGGGTGCTGGCAAATGAAGGCGCCGGGTTTTTGTATGCATTGCCTAACGATAACTCCTGCCCGATATTCGTTAAGAAACTTGGCTTTACCGAGTTCGACTCTATGTACACAAGGATCATGAACATCCCTTTTTTCAAAAGCCTGTACCTGCAGCCATACTGCGAGCCAGTTCCTGCCAATGCCCTGGTAATAGATGAAGAGCAATTGTTTGCGCATAAGAAAAAACAAAAAGGGGAAAATGTGCTCCGCGTGGATATCAGCGATAGTTTTATGTGGGGAAAGATCGAGAAACGAAAAAAATACGGCCTGACCTTCCATATTTTTATTGTAGGCGGGATCCGGTTTTCTCAACCGGAATACGTGAGAGGATTGTTTGCGGCGGTATTTAAAAAATACAAGCCTGGCTTCATAGAGCTTGTGAGTTGCAAGCTGAATACGACTAATGACTGCATCAAAAAATGGAAGAAGGCCCCGTCATTGAACGGCTTTATTTATCATAACCTGAATATGCCTGAAAACATCCGGTTGAATCTGATGTTCGGCGCTGTTGATGTGTTTTAAGGGTGCAATAAATCAAACGGAAAATGCCAAGAGGAGTAGTATTGAATTTTCATAGAGAGCTGGACGGGTCAGTATTTGAAGAAGGGATCCTGGCAGTTAAAAAAAGGTACAGGATTGTCAGCCTCCCGGAATTACATGAGCTCCTTGCCAATAAGAAGAGTGTAAAAAATATCGCCCACATTTCATTCGATGACGGAGAAATGTCTTTTTATGAAAATGTCTTTCCGGTTTTAAAAAAACATGGATTGCCTGTGTCGCTGTTCGTTTCACCGAAGATCATTGAAACAGTAGCAAACTTCTGGTTCCAGGACTATGAGTCTTTTAAGGAAGAGGACCTCATGAAATTTATCTCGCAGTATAAGGGGGTCCCGGCTGAAAATTTCGCAGGCTACAATACGCTTTCTATTTTGAAAAGTCTGCGGGTAGATGAAATAATCGATATCATCGGGGCATATAAGTCTTTCCATAAGCTGGAGGAGCTCCCCCGGTTAAATATGAACCTGGAGCAGCTACTGGAGGTGGACAGGTCGGGCCTGGTAACAGTGGGTGCCCATACGCAGGATCATCCGATACTGATGAACGAAACAGATGAACGTAGTTGGTATGAAATCAGCGAATCGGTAGAGCATTTACAACGGTTGTTAAATCACCCGGTTGAATATTTTGCGTTTCCCAATGGGGTAGAGGGATACGATTTTTCTGAACGGGAGATTTCCTACCTGAAAAATGCAGGTATCTTACTCGCTTTTTCCACTCACTCCGATCACCTTACAAATATGTCTTCGATCTATAAAGTACCAAGGGTCTATTACGCGACGACGCTGGGCCTTAAACCCAGTCACCCTTTTATCATGTGGCGTTTAGCGCTTGGTAACAGATGGCCCCGGTTCAGGAAAAGAGTTTCAGAAACAGACATGAGAGATGCTGTTTCCAGAATACTGACGGAAAAGAAAGGAATGGTCCGGGAAAACGACGAGATAAAAAATCTCTAATACTATATTAGAAGTTAATATCAATTGATCAAACTTGTTATGAGCAGCACATTACCCGGATATTTCGAAGTCAAATCCATAGGCCAATCAAGCCTTGGATTTATTTCCGTTGCGGAGCATCCTGACAGTGTACCCTTTCCCATAAAACGGGTGTACTGGACCTACTATACACCTCAGAATGTTACAAGGGGAGGACATGCCCACAAAGAGTTAGAGCAAGTGATCTTCGCAGTCTCCGGTACTATTACATTTTATACCGAAGACAGGCAGGGTAAAAAAGATGAATTTGTGTTGTCCGAACCAAACAAAGGAATCTACTTACCACCATATATCTGGAGAGAGATCAAATTCTCTCACAATGCCGTCTTATTATGCCTTGCATCGGAAGGATATGATGAAGATGACTATATCAGGAATTATGATGCTTTTAAAAATACACCCTAATCGCTATTGCAACTCCGATAAGTAAAAACTGATTGAACAATAAAATATTTTAAAACAAAAATTATGAACGTACTTGAACTTATTTATAATTCTATTGATGAGATGAACCTGGATATTGAAGAGTCTCAGCAAGTGAAAAAAACCGAAGAAACACAAATTTTTGGAACAGGCGATTCTTTGGATTCGCTGCAATTGGTGAACCTGATCACAATTATTGAGCAAAAGATAGAAGAAGAAACAGGTGAATTTGTTTCACTTGCAGATGAAAGGGCAATGTCAATGGAGGAAAGCCCTTTTAAAACAGTTTCATCTTTAAAAGTATACATAGAAACGCTTATTAATGAAACAGGCAAATGACCAACAGGTAGTCCTGATCACGGGAACCAGCAGGGGGATCGGGAATTATTTAGCACACTACTATCTAAAAAAGGGATTTTGGGTGGTGGGTTGTAGCAGAGGCGTGGCGACCATTCATCATAGCGACTATTACCATTTCAGCATCGATATTTCTGAGGAAAAGGGAATCCTCGGGATCTTTGCTTACCTGCGTAAAGAGCATAAGCGATTGGATATTCTGATCAATAATGCAGCCATAAACCCGGCGATTGTAAGCGCTGCTTTACTGCCTTACGAAACTATAGAACGAACTTTCAAGATAAATGTTTTCGGGGTTATGCTTTTTTGCAGGGAGGCTGTTAAAATAATGGGACGGAATAAGTCCGGAAGGATTATTAACCTGGGTTCTATGGCATCAAAGCTCGAAGTACCGGGAGAAGCATTGTATACCTCCACAAAAGCTTCGGTAAACGCGTACACCAGGGTATTGGCAAAGGAGGTTTATAAACTTGGTATCACGGCAAACGTTGTTTCTCCGTCAGCTATTCCTACGGAGCTTTCAGCAAAGATCAATCAGCAGGCATTAAAAGAGGTTTTACTAAGAAACGCTGTTACGGAGTACGGAAAATTTGAAGATGTTACCAATGTGATTGATTTGCTGATCAGGAAAGAGAGTGAGAGCATCACAGGCCAAATAATTTTTTTAGGCGGTGTCTGATGGGCCTACAAATAAAACATGTAACTGTTGGTAAGTGGAATGAAAATTGCTATTTGATTAGGAATGGCAGTGAAGGATGGTTGATCGATCCCGGGGATAATTTTGCTTTAATAGACGAAGAGCTTGGTATTGCAAAAATGAGGATACATGGGATTATTAATACGCATGGTCATTTTGACCACCTTGGTGCAGTAGATGAATTTAAAACTAAATACAACCTTCCTTTTTATCTGCATTCCAGGGACAAACAGATAGCCAGGCAGGCTAATTTGTACAGACGCCTGGCTGGAGATACTACTGTATTCACTACCCCAAAGATTGATATTTTCCTGGATGATATTCAATATTTGCCTTTGGGCCAGGAGAAAATTTTTATTCATCATATGCCCGGTCACAGTCCCGGTAGTGTATGTTTTGAAATTGCTAACTGCCTGGTCTCCGGTGATATTATTTTTAATTCCACAATAGGGCGAACCGATCTTCCCGGTGGTAATAACGTTATGCTCGGGGATTCTGTTGAGTATCTTATTAAACACTTTGCCGGGCACATAATTTACCCCGGGCACGGAGCTTCTTTTGTACTTGATGAAACCGTTATAGAAAAAATAAAGAAGAGATAATGGGTGTGATTATAAAAGATATCGAATACTATTTGCCCGAAAGAATTGTAACAAATGACGACCTGCAACAGTTGCACCCACAGTGGGATTTGCAAAAAGTGGGTGAAAAATCAGGCGTTTACAGCAGACATATTGCAGAGCAGGACCAAACCGCTTTTGATTTAGCGTGCAAAGCCGTTGAGAAGCTTTTTTCATCCGGACACGCTATTGAGGATATTGGAGGGATAATCTTTTGTACCCAGAGCCCTGATTTTATTATGCCCTCAAATGCTTTCTTAATACATAAGCATTTTAAAATGGCTCAACATGTATGGGCTTTCGATTATAATCTTGCCTGTTCAGGATATGTTTTTGGATTAGCGATAGCAAGAGGTATGTTGGCAACCAATATGGCTCAAAATATTTTACTTATCACCGCAGATACATATTCAAAATACATTCATCCAAATGACCGTTCTACCAGTGTGTTATTTGGGGATGGGGCTGCTGCTACAATAATCACAAACAACGAAGAAGGGGGCATTATTGACATTGAACTGGCGTCATCTGGTAATGAGTACGACTCCTTTTTTATACCGGCAGGAGGATGCAGGCTTCCGAGGAGCGTTTCCACAAAAGAGTTAAAGATAGATCATAGCGGAAATGAATCAACAGCTGAGGAAATACAAATGAATGGATTTGCGGTATGGAAATTCATCTCCCGTATAGTGCCTGTCCAGATCAACAAACTAATAAAGCGAAACCATGTATCCATTGTGGATATCGATTTTTTCGGATTTCACCAGGCAAGTAAATTAACCCTTGACTCTTTGTTTAAAGCACTTGCAATTGACAAGGACAAAGCCTATACAAACCTGGCTAAGGTTGGTAATACCGTTTCTGCTTCAATTCCGATCGCACTTAAAGATGCGGAAGCGGAAGGCCGGCTAAAGCGGGGAGATCTTGTGTTATTATCAGGATTTGGAGTAGGGTTATCCTGGGGCAGTTTATTAATGAAATATTGATTATGACAATAGATTTTTTATTAGAACGCTTTAAGGAGAATAAGGATAAGCCCGCAATTATCTGGCAGGGCTCTACCATCAATTACAGCGTACTGCTTCAAAAATACGACAAGGCTTATTCCTTCCTCAGAGAAAATCACATATTACCCGGGCAGGTCGTTTCGTTGACAGGAGACTTTACTCCTAACGCAATAGCTTTATTATTGGCATTGATATCGAATCAAAATATCATCGTGCCATTTAATGACCCCATAAAGGAGGCCGAAGAAATAAAATTCGATATTGCCCAAGTCGAAAGAGGAATAGTTGTAAACACGGAAAGTGATGAATATTCGCTCGAAAACAGAACAGGGAAAGCGGATCACCCCTATTTTCAACACTTGAGGGATATTAAAAGCCCCGGTCTTGTCTTATTTACATCTGGAACATCAGGATCCCCCAAAGCTGCAGTACATGATTTTGCCAAATTACTCGAGAAATTTAAAACAGTGCGCAAAACTTTACGCACAATCAATTTCCTCCTTTTTGATCATTGGGGAGGACTTAATACATTACTACATACGCTGTCTAATTGTGGGGTTGTATTAGCCCTTCGCAACAGGAAACCAGAGGCCGTGTGCGAGTTCATAGAACAGTACCAAATTGAATTACTTCCCGTATCTCCCAGTTTTTTGAACCTGCTTATTTTAAGTGAGGTCTATAAAAAGTATGACTTAAAAAGTCTTAGCTTGATTACATATGGCACGGAGCCCATGCCGGAGCAAACACTAAAGAGGGCGAAATCTATTTTTCAAAATGTAACTTTCCAGCAAACCTATGGATTGATAGAATTGGGGGTATTGAGGTCAAAATCAAAAAGCGATGATTCTTTATGGGTAAAATTAGGAGGCGAGGGTTTTGAACTCAGAGTGGTCGATAATATATTACAAATAAAAGCAGCATCTGCTATGCTGGGCTACCTTAATGCAGCAAGCCCTTTTACAGAAGATGGGTATTTCATAACCGGGGACCAGGTGGAAGTAGACGGGGATTTTTATAAAATTCTTGGACGTAAATCTGAAATGATTAACGTAGGTGGTGATAAAGTATATCCTCAGGAAGTAGAGAATATTATTTTGGGATTGGATAATGTTCTGGAAGTAACTGTGTTTGGTGAAAAACATGCTCTGATGGGGAATATCGTTTGTGCAAAAGTGTTGCTTAAAGAAAATGAGGATAAGAGTGCGTTTACGAGGCGGTTAAAAGTATTTTGTAAAGGACAGATGCAGGCCTTTAAGATACCTGTAAAAGTTTTTATTGAAGACGGCGCCTTATACAATGAACGGTTTAAAAAAAGAAGGACATTTGGAGGCTAACTCTATGGATTTATCAACTTATCGAACTCTAACAGGCGATTTTGTGGAGCTCAAAGAGATTACTTCAGCAGATGCTGAATTAATTTACAATTGGAGAATAGATGTTTCCGGCCAACTTATGAATCAGCCCACAGGTTATTCACTGGAGATGCAGAAGAAATGGATGGAAACACGACCATCTAATGAAATTAATTATATGATCGTGTCCAGGGCTTCGGGTCAAAAGGTTGGAATGATAGCAATTGTAGCGATTTCAGAACAGGACAAGAATGCAGAAGTCGGACGATTATTATTGGCACCTCAATTTCTAAAAGTTTCTAACCCATACGGGTTGGAAGCTTTAAAATTATCCTACAACCTGGTTTTGAATGGATGGGGGTTTAATAAAGTGTATGGCAATGTCTTATCGGGAAACAAGCCGATGCTCAGAATGCAAAAATATTTGGGTATGGCTGAAGAAGGAATTTTACGGCAACAGAAAATATTACATGGTGAAATATATGACTTGCACCTGGTAGCCATTTTTACGAAAGAGTTTAATAAATCCTACCTGCCAAAACTTGCAATACTCTTAAGGGCTTTTAAATAAACAAAAAATGAAGATCCCTTTTCTGTCGTTTGATACCACCAACAGAGAGATCAAGAAAGAGATCACAGAAGCATTTGATCGTTTTTTTGATAGTCAGTGGTATATACTGGGAGAACAGGTTGGCCAGTTTGAACAAGCGTATGCCCGGTTCAATAATGCCGATCATTGTGTAGGCATCAGCAATGGTCTCGATGCGTTGCATCTTTGTTTAAGAGTATTGGGTATTGGGCCAGGCGATGAAGTGATCATCCCTGCAAACACATATATAGCCACACTTCTCGCTGTTTCGTATGTAGGGGGAACACCTGTTTTGGTAGAACCGAAAATAGGTACTTACAATATCGACAGTGCAGGTATTGAAGCGGCCATAACGGCAAAAACTAAAGCGATCATGCCCGTTCATCTATATGGACAGTCTTGTGAAATGGAGGAGATCATGGACATCGCGACCAGGCATGGATTGTTTGTTGTCGAAGATAATGCACAGGCCCAGGGGGCTGCTTTTAACGGAAAACTTACCGGCAGCTTTGGGGATTGTAACGGCACCAGTTTTTACCCGGGTAAAAATCTTGGGGCCCTGGGAGACGCAGGAGCGGTAACAACGAATGACCCCGGATACTGCGATAAATTGAGAATGTTACGCAACTATGGTTCCAAAAAGAAATATTACAACGAGGCGATCGGGTATAATATGCGGTTGGACGAATTGCAAGCCGCGATGCTGCTCGTAAAATTAAAATACCTTGAGAAATGGACCCGCGAGCGCCAGCAGATTGCCGGTTGGTATGATTCCGCACTCAGGGGGATCGGCGATCTCGTCCTTCCCGTCGTTGCACCAGGAGCCACCCATGTTTATCACCTGTATGTGATTCGCACAAAAAGCAGGGACCAGTTACAGGACTTCCTCGCAAAACAGGGGATCGGAACCCTGATACATTATCCTCTTCCTCCACATTTACAGGAGGCCTATTCTCATCTCGGCTTAAAAAAAGGCGATTTCCCGATCACTGAAGAAATAGCAGAAACTGTACTCAGTATTCCGTTGTGGCCGGGGATGCAACAGGGTAATGTAGAGGAAGTGGCAACAGCGATCCGTTCTTTTTTCAATACGCAGAAGTGAAAAGAATTTTCTTACGAATTTCTACCGCAGCCAAAACCGATTTTGTAAAAGTATCTTCCTGGTCAGCCTTGTCAACGCTGATAAAGATGATAGCCGGGTTCGTCTCCATCAAGATCGTGGCGAGGATCATAGGGCCATCGGGTATTGCATTGATGGGCCAGTTCATGAACAGTATTGCGATGATAGGCTCCCTGAGTACCGGGGCGATCGGGCAGGGAGTTACAAAATATATCGCGGAGAACTACGAACAACCAGAGAAACAAAAGACAATAATAGGGCACGCGGTCCGTATTACGCTTTATAGCACGATACTGATGAGCCTGCTCTCCATTATCTTTTACAGGAGAATAGGAGAGTTCATTTTCAGGACACACGAATATGATTCGGTGATCGTGCTTTTTGCACTGACCTTATGCCTCTATTCTTTTAATATGCTTCTCATCAGCATCCTCAACGGGTTCAAGCTTTTTAAGAAGTATATCGTCATTAATATAGTATCCAGCTTGCTGGCCCTGGCGGTATCCGTTTTGATGGTGCTTTTCTTTGGGTTGTATGGAGCTTTGCTGAGTTGTGTACTGACTCAAACGGTGGTGGTGGTGGTTACGCTGGTCTATGTTTATAAGGAACCCTGGTTCTCATCTTTGTTTTCGTTTTCCAGGCTTGAGAGAAGTGTGCTCAAGAAGCTCGGATCATTTGGCCTGATGGCCATCGTTGCGGCTGTATTATTCCCGCTTAGTC
This sequence comes from Chitinophagaceae bacterium, assembly GCA_031406595.1. Classification (GTDB taxonomy): domain Bacteria; phylum Bacteroidota; class Bacteroidia; order Chitinophagales; family Chitinophagaceae; genus JJ008. The sequence goes on along the minus strand of JANOHQ010000002.1, from coordinate 7,618 downwards.
AGTTGGCGGTTCGCAGCTACATTGCTGACCATATCTCTTTAGACAGCGCGGGTATTTGGGAGGGGATGAACCGCATTTCGACGATGTACCTTTCGGTCATTACAACCAGCATCGCTATTTTTTATTTACCCCGGCTATCCGAGATCAAAGAAGATCTTCTAATCAAGCAGGAAGTGGTCAAGACCGCTAAGATCGTATTACCGGTTCTGCTTATTGTATGTTTTATTATTTACCTGGGCCGTGACCTGGTGATCTGGGCCCTGTTCTCCAAAGAATTCGTAAGCATGCGGGATCTTTTTGGAATGCAGATGGCAGGTGATTTTTTAAAGATCGCCAGCTGGCTGGTTAGTTTCCTTTTCTGGTCAAGGGCGATGACCTGGCAATTCATTTTTGCCGAGATCTTTGGGTCAGTTAGCCTGGTGATTTTATCCAGGATACTGATCGACCAATACGGGCTTGTGGGCAGCACCTATGCCTATGCCTTGAACTATTTTATTTACCTGGTGCTGGTAGTATTCATATTCAGAAAAATACTCTTTCATGCAAGATGAGAAATGGACGGCCCCACTGGTAACCGTTGGGGTTTTTTGCTACAATAATGGGGAACGGATATGTGCAACGCTTGACTCGGTAGCTGCCCAGACTTATCCAAACATTGAGATTATCCTGACAGACGATGGTTCGTCAGATAATTCCGTAGAACACCTTCGTGCCTGGATCAGCAAGAACAACAGGTTTCCCTGCAGGTTCGTTGTTAACGAAAAAAACAAGGGAATTTGCCCGTCTGTGAATTCAGCCCTTTTACTGGTGCAGGGTAAGTATGTAGGATTTATTGGTGATGATATCATGTTGCCGGACAAAGTAAGAGAGGATGTGGCATTCCTGGAAGCAAACCCCCGATTCGTGTTCTGTCATTCCAAGATAATATCCGTGGATATGAAAACAGGCAAGGAGGAAGAAATGCACAGCACTGGCTCAGACAAAGCCTTCCATGATTTTTTCGCCTGGAAGACACATATCCAGGCGCCAACAATTATGTACAAAAGATCCGTTTTTGATGATGTTGGCATGTATGATGAGAGTCTTATTTTCGAAGACTTTGATATGATATTACGGATCACCTACAAATATCCTGTTGGGTTCAGGGATGCGTTTACAATCAAATATCTTACGAATGTAAGTAGCATAAGAATAGAGCGGCAGAGGGAAGTGGTTGCCTGTGCTTTTGCGATCACTAAGAAATGGTCGTTCCTGCCGAATTATAAATATTATAAAGGCAGGCAACACCTGATGTATTTTTATCACTATGCCCGAAGCTATAAAAAGGCAGCAATGCCCCACATAAAGGGAGCTTTACGCTGCCTGGGTGATAAACGGCTTTATCTTGCTTTCTACAGGTTATTATTTCAGAAATAGAAGTACGGAAAGCCTGTTCAATGATTCAGGTACCCGCTTCGGCTTATCTTCACTTATAATTATAGAGAAATGAATGAGCGCCAACATCACCGGGAGGAAGTAAAGGCCGGCGAGAGGTTTGAGTTTGGAAAGAACTGGAACCATTTTTTAGGTTCACTTACGGATGAACATATTCAATACGCAGAAACTTCTTTCCTGGAAGTGCTCGGTGCCCATTCTATAAAAGGAAAGAAATTCCTTGATATCGGTTCCGGCAGTGGTCTGTCGAGCCTTGTGGCCAGAAGACTCGGCGCTTCTGTTTATTCCTTCGACTACGATCCGCAATCTGTTGCCTGTACCCGTGAATTGAAAGAGAGGTATTTTAAGAATGATACAGACTGGAAGGTAGAGGAAGGCAGCGTGTTGTCGGAAGAGTATATCGCATCGCTTGGGAGTTTCGACATCGTTTATTCCTGGGGTGTATTACATCATACAGGGAGTATGTGGAAAGCGATCGAAAATGCCCTGTTGCCTGTTAAAAAGGAAGGTCTTTTCTTTTTAGCCATCTACAATGACCAGGGTAATAAATCCCGCCGCTGGACCAAAATAAAAAAATTGTATTGCTCCGGGTGGCCCGGGCGAACACTGGTAAAATCGATATTCCTTCCTTATATATATGGTATTTCTTTCCTGATCGATATCGTCAAGCTCAGGAATCCATTCAAACAATACCGCGAGTATAAAAAACAACGCGGCATGTCTGTTTATCATGATCATATTGACTGGCTGGGAGGGTACCCATTTGAGGTAGCTTCACCTGAGGCCATTTTTCATTTTGTGAGGGAAAAAGGATTTGTACTGGAGAATCTTACTACAACCAACAGTAAGGGCTGCAACCAGTTTATATTCAGGAGAACGCAGAGCTGATCAGTTACCAATTTGGACCAACAGAACCATGCTAAATAAAAACACTTACAAGAACGGGGTCTTATGGATGCTCCTGTTCAATATCCTTGCCAGGGGTATCAGTTTTTTCCTGAGTATCATTCTTGCAAAGAATTTTTTGCCGGCTGATACCGATGTTTACCTCTATATCAGTTACCTGATCAGTGCGGTACTGGTAATTGTCTCCGCTATCAACCTGATGGCGGCAGGGCCGGAGTATATACGTCTTTGCGAGAATGGCGAAACGAAAAATGCTGCGAACCTGAACAGTGCTATTATTAATATCTACCTTCTGCCGCTGCTCATTTTTTCCCTGATCACCCTGGTTCTGCCGGTTAAAACCTACGAACTCATATCGGGATTTGATACAAAACAGCTTATGCCAGCAAAAGAAATGCTCCGGTTCTCCGGGTGCTGGTTGGTGCTGATAATCCTCAATAATTTCCTGGGCAATATTCTACTTAGCAGGAAATACTTTGTGGGTTCTATACTCGGCCAGGTCATCGCAGCAGGCGTCACCCTCTTATTTATCGTCCTGTTCAAAGAAAGCCTGGGGATCAGCAGTTTTTTTATCGGGCAAATTGCCGGTAACCTTCTCTGCCTTCTATTTTATATTTACCAGTTACGAAAACGGATCCGCGAAAAATTCAAGCCTTTTTATTTCAAACTACAGCCTAAAGTATTCAAAGAACTGGTGTCTTCGATCATAATTGCCGTACCTACGCTGATCATCAACTTTATACTTATCTTTTTATTGAGCCGGCTGGTAGCCGGTCAGCTGAGCGCTTACAATTATGGAAGCGCCCTGGCCAACCTGCCGGACGTGATCCTTTTGTCACAGTTCATCTCCATCATCGGGGTGAAATTTTCGGAGATCAGCGCTAATGAAGAAAGGGATGTGCTTTTCAAGGCTCTTCGGTATTTTGGTACTCACCTTTTCTTTTTTATGTCGGGTGTCGCTATTATCATTGCGCTCATAAGCCCGGTTATCATACGAGTGGTCTATGGAAAAGATAGTTTTGATACAGTCACTTTCAACGCGGCGGCCCTTACACTGATGTTGATCTCGTCCACCCTGGCATTTAAGGCGTTGGATATAATGCATAACAGGGTGTTTGCATCCATCCAGGCATTATCCTTATTGGTAAAATATACTTTCCCGCTAAAGATTGTCAGTATAGGTCTTCTTATTCTGCTGGCATCGAAATTTGGTTTTGAAGGGATCTTAGTGCATCAGTTGTCGATGCCCGTGGTCATGGTTTCGATGCAGTTATACCTTTTGCGCAATTTTCTCGAGGCTGAAAAATTGAATGCATATATCGGCCGGATTATCCTGATATGTCTCGGCAGCCTGGCTGTGTATGCGGGATGCCGCTATTTACTTTCGTATGTCTTTATACATATACCGGTGGTGGCCCAGGTATTGATAACCTGCACATTGGTATTGGTCATCGGGGTACTTTTTGAAAGGGTATTCAAAACCACCATGTTGTTTGATGTGGTGTTAAAAAGGGTTGCACTCTTTTTTAACCGTAAAGCAGGAGTAGAGAAAAATATCAGCTAGATCAATGACGAACACAGCATCTCACCCGGAGGGGTCAATGGAAAAATATAAAATTGCTTTTGTTATCCCCACATTAGATAAGGGGGGAGCAGAAAGAGTGCTCGTTCATTTTGTAAACAACCTGGATTATTCAAAATACCAACCTATTATTTTTTGCCTCAAAAAAAAAGGCGACCTCCTGGCTGCCGTGAACAAAGAGGTTGTAGTAGTGGATCTCGACAGTCCGAGAGTGTATTTTTCTATTTTTAAAATAAGGAGAGAAGTAAAGAAGTATAAACCAATTGTACTGATAGGCTGGATGGGGCATGTAAACGCTGTACTTGCATTTTATAGATCTCTGCTCCCTTCCGGGTTGACACTGATGTGCCGGGAATCATCTATTCCTTCTAAGTTTATTAATTATTACCGGGCACCGGGGATTTTCCGGTTCATGTATCGTTTCCTTAACCGGCATGAAGGCATTATCTGCCAGTCGGATGCGATGCGGCAGGATCTTGAAGAACATTTCAAAGTTGATCACGAAAGAATTTGTGTGATTAATAACCCGGTTGTTTTACCACCTGGAAATTCCTTACTCTCCGTGGAAGCAGTATCTTTTATCGGTGCGAATACGGGGAAACTCCTCCTGTTTGTAGGACGTTTCAGCCAGGAAAAGCAGGCTGAGCTGGCAATAGAAGTGATGCCATTGCTGCCTGCTGAATATAAATTAGTGCTGGTGGGGTATGGTCCGATGGACCAGGAAATACGCGGGAAAATATCCGCAGCAGGTTTGACAGGCAGGATATTGATCATCGGTGATTGCACGGATCCTACTCCTTACTACCAGCAGGCTGGCTGCCTGGTACTCACTTCTTCCTTTGAAGGATTTCCTAACGTATTATTAGAGGCAAATCTCCAGGGATGCCCTGTGGTGGTTTATAAAACAAAAGGTGGCGCCAGGGAAATAGTTACCCCGGACAACGGTGTGTACATCGAGCCGGATGCACCAGGAGGATTGGAACAATTTGCCGAAGCGGTCAGGAGTGTATGTGAATACCCCGGCAGGTACAACCGCCATGAAATTGCCAGCAAGACAAAGGAGCAGTATGGCATACAAAAGACCATTTGTTCTTACCTGGATTATATTGAAAAAATAGTAAAAAAAAGAAAAACAGGTTAACCACCTGGGAAAATCATGTCAGATATGATCAACTACAAGACGGAGCCATTGAAGAACCATCACGGGAATAAAAATATCGCTGATTTTATCGGCGATGAGATAATGGAGAATGCTGACCCGGAAGTAATTAAATCCTTTGGAGAGGAATGGCAAAAGTTTGACTCGTTCGATGAAAGAGACTTTCAGCGGTTGGGACAAATGTATTTTGATATACTTCCCGCAAGTATGGTAAGTAAAAGCACCACGTTGCTGGATGTGGGCTGCGGAACGGGCCGTTGGTCAAAATACCTGGCTGATAAGGTTGGGTTTGTAGATTGCGTAGATCCGAGTAAAGCCATCTTTGTAGCAGACAGGATGCTAAAGGACTATAACAATGTACGATTAACAAGAGCCTCTGCTGACAGGCTGCCTTTCAATGATAATGAATTTGATATGGTGATGTCCATTGGTGTCCTGCACCATATACCGGATACCCTGCAGGCAATGAAAGAGTGCGTGAAAAAAGTAAAACCAGGAGGCTATTTTTATGTATACCTGTACTATAGTTTTGAGAACCGCAGCCTGTTTTACAAAGGAATGTTTGAGGTAACCCATTTGCTTAGAAAAATTGTTTCTCATTTACCATCTAAACTGAAGAGGATCGTTTGTGATATACTGGCGGTGTTCTTATATATGCCATTTGTACTTTTAAGCAGGGCCTTTTATGCGATCGGTTTAAAAAAACTGGCTGGTATGATCGTATTATCAGACTATCGCGATAAAAGCTTCCACATCATAAGGAATGATTCATTGGATCGTTTCGGTACCAAGCTGGAACAGCGGTTTTCCAAAAAGGAAATCGAATCAATGATGCACCAATCCGGTGTAAAGGAAATACAGTTTTCACCTCAATCGCCCTTTTGGCATGTTATCGGTGTAAAAATCTGACGAACTGAATGCAGGAATCACAAAAAAAAACGATCGTACAGCATTACCTCTACAGCGGATTGGGCGGACCGGGTAATGTTTTTTTCTCATTGGTCGAGGCGGATGCATCCAAAGAGTATGATTACAGGGCTGTTTTCTGTGGGATAGAAGATCTCAGGGAAGAGTACAAGAACAATTGTTTGCGAATGAATATTCCTTATACTTACCTCAGGAAGAATAGAGGAATGGATTTCGGGGCTTATTTTAAAATTTTCAGGATATTTCACCGAAATAAGCCCAGTGTAATTTTTCTCCACGGTGTTAGCTTCAGCATTGTTTCTGCATTTTGGTATAAGCTGACAAGACCCCGTACCAGGATATTGGTCAGGGATACACAGGCTCATCATCTCAAAAGCAGGTTCGAATGGTGGTGGATGTTCTTTTGCCTGTTGTTGGCCAAACGCATTGTTGTACTTACACCCGCTTCTGCAGCCGGGTTAAAGAAAAAATTCGGTTGGTTTGCACGCGATAAAAAATTAGTGGTGATCTCGAATGGATTGGATATGGATAAATATACGCCCGTTCGTATTGTTCCTGCTCCCGCTATGATCACAATAGGAATGCAAAGCCGCTTACAGACAATAAAGGATCATCCCACTCTTCTCAGGGCCTTTAAAATAGCGAAGGAAAAAAACCCGCAAAAGAATTTATCCCTGCAGATTGCAGGGGATGGCGAAACCCGGAACAGTATCGAAGCATTGATTGACGAACTTGGACTGAGGGATACGGTTAAAATGCATGGGATGCTTAATGAAAAAGAACTTTTTTCCTTCATGCAAACACTGGATCTCTATGTGCATGCTACGTTTGGAGAAACCCTCAGTAATTCGATCATGCAGGCGATGGCTTTCGGCCTGCCGGTCATTGCTTCAGATGTTTGGGGCGTGAACAATATGATAGCAAACAACTCAAACGGCTTATTATACAAAAGGGAAAGTGCCGGAGAGCTCGCGGAAAAGATCCAGGAGCTGATCTCGGATGATGAACGCAGAAAAAGATTGGGCGAAACTGCCAGGCGCTTTGCAGAAGAACATTATAGCAATAAGAAAATGTTCAGGTTGTACAATCAGCAATATGCCTAAGTCCCGGTAAATGAACTTGTTTTAGATCGGGCATCTGGCCAGGGTTAAATTCTAGGGAAAAGAAATGGATAAAAAAAGAAAGATAGTGCATGTCCTGTACAGCGGGCTGGGTGGTCACGGCAATGTGAGTTTTTCACTTGTGGATGCTGATAAGGGCCGGCAGTATGAATACGGGGCTATATTCATGGGGATCGAACCGGTGAAAGAGGAATATATTCAGAAATGCAATGAACGAAACATTCCTTTTGCGGGTGTGCTGAAGAAACCAGGCATGAGTCTGAAAGCTTTTTACGGTGTGTATAAAGCGATGCAAAAACAACGACCGGATATTCTTTTCCTGCATACACCCACGAATATCATTCCCGCGATCTTTTACCGGTTTACCAGCCTGTTCCGGGCTAAGATATTTGTCCGCGAAACACAACCAAACCACTTAAAGACCTCCAAGGAATGGATCGGTTTGTACGTCACCATGTTTTTTGCGAATCGTGTCTTTTTTCTTTCTGA
>JANOHQ010000490.1:0-3579 GCA_031406595.1 Chitinophagaceae bacterium | reverse complement strand
AAAATAGGAAAACTCGTTGCCGTACATGGTCTTAAAGGAGAGTTGCTGCTCAAACATGAGCTGGGTAAGAAGACCTCTTTGAAAGGATTACAAGCCGTATTTATCGAAGACAAAAAAGATTCTTTTATTCCCTGGTTCATTGAGTCCACCAAGATCAAGAATGAAGAAGAGGTCTACATAAAATTAGAAAGCATTGATACAAGAGAAGCCGCTATCAAACTCACCCAAAAACAACTCTGGGTACCCGAGGCAGATTTTAAAAAATTCGCTTCGAAATCAGCGCCTGCCAGCCTTTTGGGTTATACGATCATCAGTGAAAAAAAGCCATTGGGCGTTATTCTCGAACTGATCGAACAACCACACCAGTTGCTTTGCCGGCTGGAGATTGAGGGTAAAGAAGTGCTGATCCCGCTGCATGAAGAAACGCTGGAAAAAGTGAATCATGCGAAGAAAGAAGTGATGGTGGATCTGCCGGAGGGATTGCTGGAAATTTATTTGTAGTCCGGAGTCGGAAGACCGGAGTCCGGAGATAATTTCCTATAGTTCTGTAATTGCTTAACTCTTCCTGATTTCAAAACCTGGTAGTAAATGCGACCCTTCAATTCAACTGATCTGCCTGCCGGCTTCCGTCTCCGGACTTCGGACTTCTGCTCTTATTTCGGTCCCTTTATAAAATCAGCCAACAGCTTCATACGGTAAAAAAGGTTACTTAACATCAGCGATATATTATTCTTCGCTTTCTCCACGCTGTTGCCATTCATTTTCTTGATATTCTTCAATTCCTCGATCTTCTCGTCGATCTTGTCCACGAGCTTCTCCGCATCCCAGCCGATATATTTTTTATTACGGTCATCAAATACATGGTAAGGTTCGATGCCTCCCGGCTTGAGTTTTTTGAATTTGAAGTTTTCCTCTACTCCTTTTTTGATCATGTCATTGCTCAACATATCGATCATAACATCGGCCGGCACTTCATTGAGAAAAGCATTGTGAAAGATATTCAGGTTATTCCGGAGTTCCCGCAGCACCTGTTTTTTTAATACGTCACTGGTTTTCCCTTCTTTGGTAAGAAAGGTCAGGAGTTCCTTGAGGGGATCCATGCCGGTTTTGAGCCATTCTAAGTTCATGCAACTAATATAGGCATAGAAGTCAAATTGGGCAAGGGTCAAATGAGTCATAAAAGTCATATAGGTCAAATGCGTTCCTGCCTGGCCATGTGACCCGTATGACCAATATGACCTGTATGACTTGTATGACCACTATGACCATTGTAACTTTGCTAACTTTGAATACTTGTCACAGCTCCGTCCTCATATCGCCCATTTCGACCTCGACTCATTCTTTGTCTCCGTGGAGATCCTGAACAATCCTTCTCTAAAAGGCAAACCGGTGCTGGTCGGCGGTTACGAAAGAGGTGTGGTGGCCGCCTGCAGCTATGAAGCCCGGAAATTCGGTATCCGTTCGGCGATGCCGATGAGGAAGGCGATGCAGCTCTGCCCGGAAGCCATCATCACGAATGCCAGTCGCAGCGACTACAGCAAATATTCGAGGTGGGTAACGGAGATCATTGCGGCCAAAGTACCGTTGTTTGAAAAAGCGAGTATCGACGAATTCTATATCGACCTGGGTGGTATGGACAAGTTCTTCGGAGCCAGCCGCTATGCCCAGGAATTGCGGCAGCATATCATGGATGAAACCCGGCTCCCTATTTCCGGTGGTTTGTCCTCCGCCCGTTTTATCAGTAAAATGGCCACGAATGAAGCCAAGCCGAATGGTTTTCTCCAGATCCCGCATGGAAAGGAAAAAGAATTTCTCTGGCCCCTGGGTATTGAAAAAATAAACGGTGTTGGCAAACAGACCGAACAAAATCTAAAAAGCTTCGGGATCTATACGATTGAAGATATTGCCAAAACGCCCGTTGAACTGATGGAACGCTATGCCGGCAAATGGGGAGAAGCCCTCTGGCACAAAGCCCATGGAGTAGGCAGTGCGTAGATCACTACCGACTGGGAACAAAAAAGCAAGAGTCATGAGAATACTATCGACACAGACTACACGGATGTAGACTTCCTGCATAAAGAACTGGTGCGGCTTACAGAAAAAACAGCTTATTCATTGCGGGAAGATGAGAAACTAACAGGTTGTGTAACGGTAAAGATCCGCTACTCTGATTTTGAAACCACTTCCAGGCAGGAAACCGTTGACTATACAGCCCTGGATGATGTGCTGATCGCCAAAGTAAAGGACTTGTTCAATAAATCCTACCAGAAGAAAAGACCGGTACGTTTGCTGGGTGTGCGTTTCAGCCAGTTTATCCCCATGACCATGCAAATGAGTTTATTTGAGAATAATATTGAAAAACTCAATCTTTATAAAGCCGTGGATGATATCAAGGACCGGTTTGGGAGCAAGTTGGTGAGTAAAGCGGTTACTTCAGAATCAAAGGATGGAAGCAATACGCACCTGACAAAACATAATAAGAAGAAAAGGGCGGAGTAAAATACCCCTATAACATATCAGTGAAAAGTGTTTTTAGTTCTGCCATTTGCTTTTCCCTCACAGGGACGCTTTTAATAAAACTATTTTTCGGATCATCACTGAAGCGCATTCCGTCGCATTCAAAACAGATCAGCAAATAACGGGCGATCTTCCCTCCTTTATAATAGTTGATGCTATGCCTGGGGATAAAACATTTGGCAACATCTTCTGTCCCATTGGCCTTTATCCTGTTTGACAGTGCTATAACGGGTGGTAAAATTTTAGAGGGCTTTGCAGGTTTTGTCCAAGTCGTTCTTTCTTCGTACACATGTGCCGGGAACCTGCCCAATTTCAGGGTATCCCGCCAACTGGCTCCGTACATTTCTTCCTTTATATAGAAGCGACTGATGGAAATACTGTCCCAGGCGGATTGTGCCTTCACTGCAAATGATATGGTCAATATAAAAACAAGGAAGAGTAGCTTTCTCATAGGAGCTAAGTTATTATTAATCCGCTCAACCTATAATAATATCCTGTTAACGGCGCCGTCCTGTCATTTGTTCCATTCCGGTTGGCTGCCGTCTACCGGGCAAAATCCAGCACCATAACATTTACCACAATCTACATAGGAAGTAGTTGTAGATGTATAGGTGATCTTTTTTCCCAGTGTGTATTGATAATCATTGGTATGCTTAAATGTGCTGGTGGTTTGTATCTTGCCGTTACCTTTGCAGGTTATACACAGGTGGTATATTTTCTTTGCTTCGGTAAAGCCGTTTTTATAATCAGTAAACCACTTCACCGGTTTTATATCATTCTGAAACGTGACATTGTTAGTAGCGGACCAGGCAACTCTTGCGTTGGTTCCTTCAATCGCCATTATCTGGTAAAAAAAAGTAACCGTTATCCATTTATTCCGGCCAGTATTGTAAACTTCTGGCTTGAAAAAAATTTTACCGACAAGCTTTTTTGCCTCTTCTGCAGCTATTTCAGCTTTAATTACCTGCTGTTCATTTTCCTTTTTCTCCTTCCAATTTTGCCTGACAGGTCAGATAATTCCGACACAAAATTATACTCATCGCTAAGCGTAAACCGGGCGGC
>JANOHQ010000477.1:0-6104 GCA_031406595.1 Chitinophagaceae bacterium | reverse complement strand
AAGCCTGGAAGATATTTATGCAACGGCTGAACCCTGGTGGTGTGTTCACGGTTTCCCGCTGGTATGATCCTTCCGACCTGGCTGAAACAGGCCGGATGGTCAGCCTGGGAATGACAGCCTTATTCCGGCTGGGGAAGGAAGAACCTTCACGCCATATAGCAATGGTTACACACAATAATCTCGCGACACTGATGATCAGTAATTCGCCTTTTACAATGCAGGATATTGATTCGATCAGGCAGAAAGCCAATATGCTGAAGTTTGATCCTGTTCTGCTGCCGGGGGCTAAACCTGCCAATGATATACTGGCTGCCATTACCAGAGCCGGTTCAGAAAAGGACTTGCGGGGTTTATTAAAAAAATACCCGTTGAATTACTTACCGCCTACGGATGAAACCCCGTATTTCTTCAATATGCTTAAGTTGAAAAATCTTAACTGGAAGTCCATGCGGAATAACGGCGGGGTGATGACAGGAAACCTGCAGGCTACGATCGTGTTGATCGTGCTGATCATTTTTTTGGGATTGCTTTCCATCCTGGCGATTGCAATCCCCCTGGTAATGAAAACAAGACAGACGGGACCTATAAAAAATATATTGAAGAGTAATAGCAACGGGGCAATCTATTTTTCCCTGATCGGCGCCGGGTTCATGCTGACTGAGATCGCTCTTATCCAGCGCCTGTCGGTATACCTGGGTCACCCGGTCTACGCACTGGGTATTTTGTTATTCACTATTATTTTGAGTGCCGGTATGGGAAGTTATATCAGCGCTTTTGTCAATACACAACGTAAAAAATCGCTGATCCTTTACCCGCTTATCGCTGCTGCGCTTATCTTGTTGACAAAAGCTGGAGTGTCTTATGTATTGGCCAATTATATTGAAAACGATTTCAATTTCAAAGTTTGCTCCTCTGTATTGCTGATCTTTCCACTCGGTTTATTATTGGGAATATTTTTCCCGGTGGGGATGCGGCTATCGAATAAAGAAAATAATAATATGGTCGCTCCCTGGTTTTGGGGACTTAACGGGATCTTTGGCGTTTTATTCTCCTGCCTTGCGGTATTTATATCTATTTACGCAGGGATTTCGGTCAATTTTTACCTCGCTGCTGCCTGCTATGCACTTGTTGCACTGGTCATCAAAAAATTATCCATACCGGTTATACCATCAGGCAAAACGATCCTTTAGTTTCAGGAAATGGCTTTCGAAATAACGATAGCTGAGCCAGCTGATACCGATACTGGCTAATGTGGCCAGCAAGGATACCAGGAACTGTAACGACGATCCGATTGCAAAAGGGGAGAGCCATGTGTATAATAATGGACTTAATAAAATATACAGGGGCCAATGAAATATATAAAAGCCGTAAGAGATCCTGCCAAAAAATTTAAGCAGCTGGATGTTGAAGATAAAATGGATCAGCCTGCTATTCCCGGAAACCGCTTCATTGACCAGCAAGCCAAATATCATTGCGAAAGTAGTATACCCCACCAGTGCCAGGTAAGGGAAACTGAACTGGCTAATACGGTTGATAAAAAAGAAAGCAAAGTTCAGTGCCGCAAAGAATAATACAATGAACGGGGTGTACGAGGTCAGGAAACGCCGGTTGATCCGTTGCAACAAGGCGATCATACAACCGATACAAAGACCGTCGATACGGGTAAACGTGTAGAGATTGAAATAAGCAAGATCGGCCACCTGGTTGTTCCATATCCAGAGACGAAGACCCAATACCCCGATCAGCAATGCTGTAATAAACACCAGCAGGTATTTTGGTTTACGAAGAAGTAGTATGAGCAGTGGCCATACTAAATAAAATTGTTCTTCCACCGCCAGCGACCAAAGATGATTCAATGTGTTGGTTTGCCCGGGGTCTTTTAAAATATAGAGCCAGTTTTGCAGGTAGGTCCAGATCCATGCCTGGTTATCGGTATAATATTTTATATCGGATAAGACATTCAATTTTGGCAGCACCAACAGGAATAAAATGAGACACAGATAGTAGAGCGGGAAGATCCGCAGTATTCTTCGGGTATAAAAATTGCGCAGGTAATGGGGGGGTGCCGACCGTTTTAAGTAATATATCAGTGATCAAAAAACCTGATAGTACAAAGAAAAGATCAACACCCAGCCAGCCAAAAAAGAAGGCATCGATAAATCCGAAATTATGGTAAACGACCACGAGTAAAATGGCCAGTCCTCTCAGCCCATCCAGTGCCGGATAATAATGCCTGTCCGCGTTTTCACCGAATCCTGCAGATCCACCGTTTCCTGCGGACGTGACAGCAAGCTTAGGATGTTCGGAGTCCATCAGTTAATGACAGGTTAGTTATGAATTCTTTAACGACAATCGTCTTAACAGGTATTTCCCCAGGATATCAAATTCAAGGTTCACCTGGTCGCCTTCCCCCACTTTATTGATGTTGGTATGTTCAAACGTATACGGGATAACAGCTACCCGGAACGCTTTTTTCCCGGCATCAAATGCGGTAAGGCTGATGCCGTTCACACAGATCGATCCTTTTTCAATAATAAGTGCTGCAAATTTTTTTGGGAATTCAAATTCAAATTCCCAACTGCCCCCTTTTTCCAGTCTTTTGGTACAGGTACCGGTTGTATCAACATGTCCCTGTACGATATGCCCGTCGAGCCGGTCGGTAAGAAGGAGGCAACGTTCCAGGTTGACCAGTTCGCCTTCTTTCCAGCTGCCCAGGTTGGTCTTTTCAAGGGTTTCGGCAATGGCCGTTACCCGGTGCTGGTCCTCATGGATCCGCTCAACGGTCAGGCAAACCCCATTATGGCTTACACTCTGGTCCGGTTTGAACTGGGAGGAAAGGGAGGATGCGATCCAGAAAGTCCTGTTGGAACCATTGGAAATGACCTTTTTAAGGATCCCGGTGGTTTCGATTATACCCGTAAACATTCCCCAAAGTAAATCAATTCTTTTTCCATTTCCTTTTTTCAGGATTCCCGCTTATCTTTGCCACCCGAAAATTCCGGTCATTGCCGGGATGGAATAAAAAGTACCAAAGGAGGTATATTAAATTTTATGCTGATCATCGACTCAAAAGATTGCGAAAACATCGACAAAGCGTTAAAGAAGTACAAGAAGAAATTCGAGAAATCGAAAGTATTGCTTCAACTCCGCGAACGCCAGGCTTTCATCAAGCCATCAGTAAGACGCCGTGGAGCTGTACTGAAAGCGATCTATAAACAGCAAATAGCCAGCGGAAAGATCGAAGGATAATTCCTTCTGCCAACATAGTTTAATAAGAATAGCTGTTCCGCATCTGCGGGATGGCTATTTTTTTTCAGCATATTGTGTAGCTTTAGTGTACAATATGCCTGTATTCAGCTCCCGGTCCATTCAACCCTTCCTGGATTACCTTAAGTTTGAGAAAAGGTATTCTGTCCATACGTTTATCTCTTACCAAACAGACCTTATTGATTTTGTTGATTACCTGGAGAAGGAATTTGGAAATGTTTCACTCGGGGAAATAAACCATGGCTATGTCCGGAGCTGGCTGGCTTCATTGAAGAATAAAGGATTGACCAGCCGGTCGATCAACAGGAAGATATCCACGTTAAAATCTTTTTTTAAATACCAGTTGAAAACCGGTGCTCTTGACGCATCGCCCATGACCCAGGTGATCAGCCCGAAGAACAGCAAACGTCTTCCTGTTTTTGTAAAAGAGGAAGATACCCGGCTGATCGTTGCGGCGCTGGACCAGTCGACCGAGGACTGGCGGTCACTGAACAAAAAAATGCTCATCACGATCTTCTATGCTACCGGGATGCGGCTGAGTGAATTGATCCAGTTAAAAGAAAAACAGGTCGATACGGGTAATTCGCAGATCAAAGTGCTGGGAAAAGGGAATAAGGAAAGGATCATTCCGGTGAATAAAGCGATCATGGAAATGATCCGCGAATACCAGCGGTTAAAGAAAAAGGATTTTAGCCATACCGATGATGTATTGCTGGTAACAGAAAAAGGAAAAAAAATGTATCCTAAGTATGCCTGGTTGCTGGTGAACCAGGTACTGGGGGCTGCCGGCACCCTGGATAAGAAGAGCCCGCATGTACTCCGTCATAGTTTTGCCACCCACCTCATGAACAATGGTGCGGATCTGAATGCTGTTAAAGAATTGCTGGGGCATAGCAGCCTCGCTTCCACACAGGTCTATACACACAATACCATTGAAAAGTTAAAAGATGTGTATAAAAAAGCCCATCCCAAGGCTTAAGTTTTCCCCGACCACAATAAAAAAATTAGGAGAATTTTGTTTGGGGAAAAAGGGGTTTTGCTGTAACTTGAAACCAGACAGAAGAACCAACCCCTACTGAAAAGGCTAAAAGAGTTCTTTATTTATTGTTTCACTAAAATAAGTTGACTATGAACGTAAACATTCAAGCAGTTCACTTTACTGCTGACAGTAAATTGATCGGGCATGTAAAACGAAAACTGGAAAAGCTGAGCAACTTCAATGACCGCATCATCCAGGTAAATGTGTTCCTGAAACTCGACAACATGGTTCATGCCATTAAAGACAAGATCGCTGAGATCAGGGTGCATATTCCCCGCCACAATTTTTTTGTAAAATCAACCAGTAAATCATTTGAACAATCATTTGACGACGCACTTGAAACGATGGTGGCCCAGATAAAAAAGAACAAAGAACGAAAGGCCGCTTAAACAAATACTTAACCCCGCTTCGGCGGGGTTTTTTAATGATACCCGCTGATGCGCAGTTATACGATAGCATTTTCGATACTTCTTCTTTTCTGTTCCTGTATGAATGACAAGAAGAAAAAAGCAGCTATCATTCCCCGTAAGGAAATGAGCGGGCCTGCCCCTGCACATACAGTAGGGATCCTTCCTTTCAAAAACACAGACAAACATCTTATTGCAGAACTTAAAAAAGGGATGCAGGAAAAGATCGGGGCGGAGTTCATTATACTCGATGAAATGAATTTGCCGGCATCCGCCTTTTATCGCCCCCGGCAACGGTATATTGCTGACAGCCTTCTGATCTTTTTAGCGAAGACAAATAATAAACGGTATGAAAAAATAATCGGTGTGACCGTCAAAGATATTTCCACCCGGAAAGGGGAGATTGTCAATTGGGGTATACTGGGATTGGGCAGTTGCCCGGGAGAAGCCTGTGTTATTTCCAGTTTCAGGGCGGGTCAGCATAAAGTATCTGCCGCCGATTTCCGCCGGCGGATGATAACCCTCGCACTTCACGAGTTAGGGCATACGTATGGATTGGAGCATTGTGCCATTAAGACCTGCCTGATGAAAGATGCACAGGGAAAAATGAACCTGGATGATGGGGACAGCTATTGTAATGAATGCAGGGATTACCTGTCTGGCAAAGACCTTTTGCCCGTAAGTACTCCTTCGGAGAAATAAAGAAAAGCTTGTTCAGCACTTATTCACAACTAACTGAAAACAAGCAAAAAAATCCCTCACAAAATTTTTCCAATTATCAAATTCCCTTACCTTTGCCTTCCCAAAAATGGGGGTAGCTCTTTATTGCATTGACTGCCATATCCGCCCGGGCGGAAAAGGAGGTACTAAACAAGCCGAAATAGCTCAGTTGGTAGAGCAACTGATTTGTAATCAGTAGGTCGCTGGTTCGACTCCAGTTTTCGGCTCAATTGGTCTGACGGTCTCCGTCTGACCAATTATTAATCAGACGGGACCGTCAGATCAGGGGGCAGATGGCCGAGTGGCTAAAGGCGACAGACTGTAAATCTGTTCTCTCACGAGTACGGAGGTTCGAATCCTTCTCTGCCCACAATCCAATTGACAATAGGCAATTGGGAATATAGTTAGTTCTTTAGTTGCAAATTGCCTATTGCAATTTGCAAATTGGTAAGCGGAAGTAGCTCATTTGGTAGAGCGGTAGCCTTCCAAGCTTCAGGTGGCCGGTTCGAGCCCGGTCTTCCGCTCAGAGTTAGACCAGGTCAAATAGGTCAAATTGGTCATAGAGGGCAACTCCGATTTGACTTATTTGATTCACTGACTTCAATGACTTTTCCAGCCGTTGTAGCTCAGTGGTAGAGCACTTCCTTGGTAGGGAAGAGGTCGTGAGTTCG
>JANOHQ010000432.1:0-11956 GCA_031406595.1 Chitinophagaceae bacterium | reverse complement strand
ACAGAACTAAGTAAGATGCCTTTTGTAAAAACAGATATACCGGGTTTGCTGGTCTTTGAGCCAAAAGTGTTTGAAGACAGTCGCGGTTACTTTTTTGAGTCGTACAACGAAAACACGTTCCGTGCAGAAGGGATATTACTTAGTTCTGTTTAAGCTTGCCGGCAAGACGGTAAGAAAAGAACATTCAAATCAATACTTCCTCCGAAGGTATATAGTACTCCTTTGGAGAGTCCTTTGGACTGTCTTGCCTCCCGAAGCTCCGGGATTACCGGCTATTTTTTATAAACTCCAGTAGCTTCTTTTCCTGATGGTATTCCGGTAGATCCCTTTCAGGTCGGCTACCAGGCCGTGTTCTTTGGTGATACCGGCAAAATAATCTTCACCCAGATCTTTATACTCGTTATGCGGTACGGTAATGATCACCGCATCATAATCATTTCCCGGTTTTGCGGTTAACCCAAACCCATACTCATGCTGTAGTTCATCCGAATCGGCATGCGGATCTTCCACGTCCACATTCACATGATAGGATTTCAGGGCTTTGACGACATCTGCCACTTTCGAATTGCGGATATCGCTGACATTCTCTTTGAATGTAGCTCCCTTCACCAGCACTTTGGCGGATTTTACATCGCCGGAATTCTTGATGATATGCTGTATCACTGTTTTAGCCACATACTTGGCCATATTGTCGTTTATATTGCGCCCGGCCAGTATCACTTCTGCGTCATAGCCCAGTTCAGCTGCTTTATAAGTAAGATAATAAGGATCTACGCCGATACAGTGACCACCCACCAGCCCCGGCTGGAATTTCAAAAAATTCCATTTAGTGCCGGCAGCTTCCAGTACTTCGTAGGTATTAATGTTCATCATATTGAAAATGATGGATAGTTCATTCATCAGGGCGATATTCAGATCACGTTGCGTATTCTCGATGATCTTTGCCGCTTCCGCCACTTTGATAGAAGAGGCTCTGTGTACACCGGCAGTAACAACCAGCTCGTAGGTCTTTGCAATTTCCTCCAGCGATTCAGCGTCACAACCCGATGCTACTTTTACGATCGTAGCGAGGGTATGGTTCTTATCTCCCGGGTTGATCCTTTCCGGTGAGTAGCCGAGTTTGAAATCGGTGATATTCTTCAGGCCCGATAATCTCTCAATGATCGGCAAACAATCTTCTTCTGTACAGCCCGGGTAAACGGTGGATTCAAAAACCACGTAGTCGCCTTTCTTGACCACTTTCCCGATCGTCTCCGATGCTTTTTTTACAGGTACCAGGTCAGGCACATTGTGTTCATCCACGGGCGTAGGCACCGCAACGATAAAGAATTTTGCTTCGCGGAGAACATCAAGTGAATCAGTAAATACAATATCACAGCCCTCGAAATCTTTCGCCTCGAGTTCGTTGCTCGGGTCGATGCAATTCCTCATCATCTCAATACGTTTGGCATTGATGTCAAAGCCTATCACCTGCGTCTTCCGGGCGAATTCCAGTGCGATCGGCAATCCAACATACCCGAGTCCTATTACGGCCAATTTTGCTTTACGGTCAACTAAGTCCTGGTACATTTTATAGTTTGGTTTTTATTTCTGGCTAATGAATTCCTTGGGCAGTTTGCTTAGTTCTTCCGCCGGTAGTGATTTAAAGTACTCGTAGGTTACTTTCAAACCATCCTTGCGGTTCACTTTGGGTTCCCATCCCAGTATCGTTCTTGCTTTGGTAATATCCGGTTTCCGTTGTTTGGGATCATCGGCTGGCAGCGGTTTGTATACGATCTTTACCCCGCTCCCGGTCAATGCCAATATCTCTTCAGCAAAATCCTTTAATGATATCTCATTGGGGTTGCCGATATTGACCGGCATCTTGTAGTCACTGAGCAGCAACCGATAGATCCCTTCGATCAGGTCATCTACATAGCAAAAACTTCTTGTCTGCGATCCGTCACCGAATACAGTCAGGTCCTCTCCTCTCAATGCCTGCCCGATAAAGGCCGGCAGGGCTCTTCCGTCATTCAACCGCATCCGGGGACCGTAGGTATTGAATATGCGAACGATCCGCGTGTCCACACCATGAAAAGTATGATAGGCCATGGTAATGGATTCCATATAGCGTTTGGCTTCATCGTATACGCCCCTTGGGCCTACAGGGTTTACATTACCCCAGTATTCTTCTGTTTGCGGATGTACCAGCGGATCGCCATATACCTCACTGGTGCTCGCTACAAGCATCCGTGCATTTTTTGCCTTCGCCAATCCCAGGCAATTATGCGTTCCCATCGCTCCCACTTTTAATGTCTGGATCGGGATCTTCAGGTAATCGATGGGACTGGCCGGGGAAGCAAAATGCATGATATAATCCAGCTGGCCGGGTATATGGATGAATTTTGTAACATCATGATGATAAAATTCAAACTGTTCGAGTTTGAAAAGATGTTCGATATTCCGCAGGTCACTGGTGATGAGGTTATCCATTCCGATCACACGATATCCTTCTTTGATAAAGCGGTCACAGAGATGTGATCCGAGAAAGCCGGCAGCTCCGGTGATCAATACCTTTTTTGCTTGTATGCTCATCTGAATTTTATTCTTACTTATTGTGAACGATCAAACTCTTTCCACTTTAAAACTCTCCTCTTTTAACTCTTTCCCTCTTTTGAACTCTTAGCCAATCTCTTTCATCTCTTTGAACTCTTAGTTAACCGCTTTTCTTCCTACGCTTTCATAATGAAATCCCAACCCACCGATCATATCCAGGTCAAATAAATTACGCCCGTCGAAGATAGCTTTGTTTTTCAGGCTCCCGGCGATCTTTGAAAAATCAGGGGTCCTGAACTCATTCCACTCGGTAGCAATGATCAATGCGTCCGCATTCGCCAAAGCATCGTACTGGTTCCCGGCATAGGCGATCTTATTGCCGATCTCTCCTTCTACATTCTTCATCGCTTCGGGATCAAAGGCACAGACAGTAGCACCAGCCGCGGTCAGCGCTTCAATCATATAAAGAGCCGGGGCTTCCCGGATATCATCAGTATTTGGTTTGAATGCCAACCCCCATAAAGCAAAATGCTTTCCTTTGATGTCATTTTTGAAGAATTTTTTAATCCCTTCCATCAGGTGCAGTTTCTGGTCCTCGTTCACTTTCATCACCGCATTGAGTATTTCAAAGTCATAATTTACATCCGAAGAAGATTTTACCAGCGCCTGTACATCTTTGGGAAAACAACTTCCCCCATAACCAATACCGGGGAAGAGAAAACGTTTCCCGATCCTTTCATCACTACCGATACCACGACGGACCATATCCACATCGGCACCCATCTTCTCACAGATCCGCGCCACTTCATTCATAAAGGAGATCTTGGTAGCCAGGAATGAGTTGGCGGCATATTTTGTTAGTTCAGCGGAACGCTCATCCATAAAGATGATCGGGTTACCCTGGCGTACAAAGGGTGCATAAAGATCGCCGAGCACTTTTCTTGCTCTTCCGGATTCCGTTCCGATCACCACACGATCAGGTTTCATAAAATCATCTACAGCCACTCCTTCCCGCAAGAACTCAGGATTACTCACTACATCAAATTCACCGGTATAGTTTTTGGCAATCGCCGCATACACTTTCTCTGCCGTACCTACGGGTACTGTGCTTTTATCAATGATGACCTTATACCCTTTAAGAATTTTTCCCAGGTCTTCGGCCACACCGAGTACATACTTAAGATCAGCTGAACCATCCTCACCGGGAGGTGTGGGCAATGCCAAAAATATGATCGCTGCATCTTCGATCCCTTCGGCAAGATTCGTGGTAAACCGCAGACGCTCTTCCTTCAGGTTACGGAGAAATAATTTTTCCAGGCCGGGTTCATAGATCGTGATCTGGCCATTTGACAATTTGTTGACCTTGGTAACATCAATATCCACACAGGTTACATCATTTCCTGTCTCAGCAAAACAAGTACCGGTCACCAATCCAACATAGCCTGTTCCTACAACTGCAATTTTCATGTGTTAATTTTTGCTTTTGATATTTGTTCCCGATCCTTCGATTAACTCAGAACTACCGGTATTTATTATTTGTTTATATATTCCAACACTTTCGAACTGATAAAATGCAGTTGCTCTTCATCCATTTCCGTATGCACCGGCAACGAGATCACTCTTTCGGTCAGCCAATCGGTCACCGGCATTTCCTGTGAAGCCACATGGAAGGCTTTAAACATTTTTTGTTTGTGCCCTGGCACCGGGTAATAGATCATCGAAGGGATCTTGTTGTCCGACAAAGATTGTTTTAATCCATCCCGGAAGCTTGTGGGATCGGCCATTCCATCCAATATTACCGTGTACTGGTGAAAAACATGATTACAATATGCGGCCCGGTAAGGTGTTTTTATTTTGGGATTTCCGGCAAATATCTTGTCATAAAAATCCGCCACAGCTCTTCTCGCCGAAATATATTCATCCAGGTGCCTCAGCTTGATATCCAGGATCGCCGCCTGGATCGTATCGAGGCGACTGTTACATCCGACCAGGTCATGGTAGTATTGTTTGCTTTGTCCGTGATTAGCGATCTGCCTCATTTTCAGGGCCAGTTCATCGTCATTGGTGAAAATGGCGCCACCATCGCCAAAGGCACCTAAATTCTTGGAAGGATAAAATGAAGTGGTGGCAATATGCCCGATCGCCCCGGTCTTTTTAGAAGACCCATTGGAAAAATGATGATCACAACCGATCGCCTGTGCATTATCCTCGATCACCTGCAATTTATATTTTTCAGCGATCGCCATAATGGGTTCCATGGCGGCGGCATGACCATATAAATGAACCGGAATAATAGCTTTTGTTTTGGGAGTGATCGCCTTTTCGATAGCGGCCGGGTCGATACAAAAAGTCTTAGGGTCCACTTCCACGAATACAGGTGTCAGTCTTAACAAGGCAATGACTTCCGTTGTGGCGATATAGGTAAAGGATGGAGTAATGATCTCGTCCCCGGGCTCCAGGTCCATGGCCATCATCGCGATCTGCAGCGCATCTGTTCCATTGGCACAGGGGATCGTATGTTTTACCCCGATATAAGCCGAAAGATTGGCAGAAAAATCATGCACGGGCTTACCATTGATAAAAGCCGTGCTTTCCATTACATCAACGACCGCTTTATCCACCTCGGGTTTTATCTTATGGTACTGTGTTTTGGTATCCACCATCTGGATGGGTCGCATGAGAACGGGTTTAGGTTAAACGAGACAACTAAGCAACGCAGCCGTTGGGCAATTGGTCAAATGAGTCATATTAGTCATATGGGTCAAGGATGTGACTAATGTGACTTTTATGACCTTTCTATCTTTTGAGCGGCAAAAATAGTAAAATACAGGTAGTTTACCCGATTGCTTTTACATTTGTTGCTTATTTATAACCAACGCTTTGTCATTATTTTTCTATAATATTTTTTTGTGGCTTTTCCGGCTTGGAACGCATATCGCCTCCCTGTTTAATCCAAAGGCTAAAAAATGGGTCCGTGGGAGGAAGAAAATATTTGAAAACCTGGAACAGGCGATCCCTCCGGACTCAAGCATCATCTGGGTACATTGTGCTTCTTTGGGTGAGTTTGAACAAGGGCGGCCTGTCATTGAAAAACTCCGGGCAGAATACCCTTTGTATAAGATCCTGCTTACGTTCTTCTCCCCTTCGGGATATGAAGTACAAAAGAATTATAAAGGAGCCGACTGGATCTTTTACCTGCCTCTCGACGGGCCGCGAACGGCCAGGCGTTTCCTGGAGATCGTCCATCCTTCCCTGGTGATCTTTGTGAAATATGAATTCTGGTTCTATTATCTCAAAAAGATAAAATACCGCAATATCCCTTTACTGCTGATCTCGGCGCTGTTCAGACAAGACATGTCCTTTTTTAAATGGTATGGCAAATTGCAACGAAAGATGTTGTCGCGGTTCGATCATTTATTTGTGCAAAATCAATCTTCCAAACAACTGATGGACGATATAGGGCTTGGGTCGATCTGTTCTGTTTCGGGTGACACAAGATTTGACAGGGTTATTGAAATTGCAAAGCAATTTGTTCCAATTGCTACTATAGAGTTATTTGTAGGGGATAGCAAGGTTATAGTTGCAGGAAGCACATGGCCTGAGGACGAACAATCCTTACAAAAAGTATTGACTGAAATCAGTAACAGCTCATTAAAGCTAATTATTGCACCGCATGAGATAAGTGAAAAACGTATTACTTTTTTACAAGAGCTTTTCCAAAAAAATCTGTTGTTCTCTGAATTACAAAATAGCAATGATTTGTCTGCAGACAGCAATTGTCTCATTATTGACAACATCGGGATGCTCTCCCGTCTCTATCAATATGCGACCATAACTTATATAGGAGGGGGAATGAAAACAAATGGCGTACATAACGTGCTGGAAGCGGCCGTATACGATAAGCCTGTGTTATTCGGACCCTATTATCATAAATACACCGAAGCGGTGGGCCTGGTAGAATCAGGCGGAGGCATGTCTTTTAACGATGAAAAAAAAGATGGTGTCATGCTGAAAGAGTTGATCACAGCATTACTGGTAAACAAAGAGGAATATGACTACAGAAGTAAAGCAGCAGGTGATTTTGTCCGTTCCAACAAGGGCGCTACCCGAAGGATTATTCAATATATTCAGGAAAAACGTCTCTTGACCAGCTGATCAAAATGCTGAACGGTAGCGTTGTCATTATTCCATGCCAGCTTTAGTTTCAATTCACGGCTGATCCAGTATTCAGCTTCGGCATAAATATTAAAGCTGTTGATGGTTTTAATACTGCGCTCGTACATATTCTCGTCACCCCGGAACAATTCATTGATAAAAACAAACCGATCATTGATGCCTACAGCTTTGCGCAGGTCCTTAACAGGCGTTTCTTTTAATATTTCTACCAATTCGGTCTTTCCCTGTTTCAATTTATCATTGATGGATTCACCCACCGCACTGGTATCGTTCACTTCCTTCGACTGGTGCGAAAGGGTGGGGATCTCTGTCATGGGGTCAAAAACCATATCCAATTGCCCGTTCTTTTGTACAACGGACAGGAAGCCATCATCCACCAGCAGGGTTTCTTTCACCCGGTGTTCCATCGGTTTTACCGGCGCTTCGGGTTCGGGTACTGCTTTCTCCAATGGCCTGGGAGCATATTGCTCGTATTGGGAAGCCACGGCTCCCATCATACCGGCCACAGGCAGCATCACGGCTACTTTGGCCGTACCAAGGCTTTGCTGACTGCTGCGCTGAAGTTTGGTCAGTTCAAATTGCAATAACTGAACAGTTCCCAGCAATAAGGAAGGGTCGGCCTGTTGTTGAAACTGTTCCTTTAATTTGCCGATAAGTGCTTCGATACGTTCCATTCTGTATTTTTGAACGGTGATGAATTTGGATGACGCGTAGACGGTTAACGTTACAGGTCTTCTAAAATTACAAACAGTTTGCCAATAAAGGCAATAGCATTAATGAATAGCTAAATCTTAACAATGTTTATTGAACCCAATACCAGCGGTGAGCGGCGGGGAAGTATCGAAGTGATCTGTGGCTCCATGTTTAGCGGCAAGACCGAAGAACTGATCCGCAGGCTGAAAAGAGTAAAGATCGCTAACCTGAAAGTGGAAATATTCAAACCAGCGATCGATACCCGCTATGATGAAGTAAAGATCGTTTCGCATGATGCCACGGCCATACACTCCACGCCGGTAGATAATTCGCAGAAGATACTGCTGATGACCAGCGACGTAGATGTGATCGGCATCGATGAGGCCCAGTTCTTTGATCCCGAGATCGCCAATGTCTGCGATGAACTGGCTTTTCGGGGTATCCGCGTGATCGTAGCGGGATTAGATATGGATTATTTGGGTAATCCATTCGGACAGATGCCCTATATCATGGCCAAGGCAGACTATGTAACCAAATTACATGCGATCTGTATGCAATGCGGCAATATGGCCAACTACTCGTACCGCAAGATCCCGAACGACGACCAGGTCATGCTGGGCGCCAAAGATGTGTATGAGCCCCGCTGCCGGAAATGTTATGAAAAAGGGACAGAGTGATCACTTCATCATTCCCCTGATACGATTTTTCCCTTTGGTTTTGTTCTCTCGGCCCTGTACGGTAATGATCGTGTTCACATCCATGTCCGAACTGACCAGCAACCCGGTCCGGCTGTTAACAATCATGGTACCGGTTTGCGTGCTGGATTCTGAATCCCCCTTTTTCACCGCACCAATCGCCGAGATCATGGGTTTTTCGCTGGTTTCTACCCAAGCGTAAAAAAATCCCCCACGATCATTTTGACCCTGTATTTGCTGTTACAGTTACTAGGACCAAAAAAACTGGTAGTAACAAAATTTTTCTCCCAGCTATCACCTTGTCTTACTTCCTTGTTAGGGTACAGTCCGAAGATCGGGCCAAACAATCCTGCCATCGCCACGTCGCTCATTTTCTCCCGCATGGAGTTGGCCTTCCCTTTCTGCTCCTCGTCCATGGCCGGGGAGTCGATCATGTCTTTCAATAATTTTTCGAAGCCTGACACACTCAGAACCTTTCCTTCCGCATCAACAGTAATGGAAAATTTTTTGCCAATCATATTTACATACATCGCCCACGGGTTCTCCGTTCCGTTTCCTGTTCCTGGCTTTTCGTTATCAAACCCGGACTCCTGACCTGCAATGTTCGTAGTATTCGCCATCCGCTTGTAGGTAACATCGATATGGTGGATCGTATTTTCCAGCCTGGTCATTTTCATCGTATAACTATTGACAAAACTGGTTGTCATAAATCCCTGGCCGGGAATCTCCACCTCTGTCTCAGACACCAGCTCATAACCGTATTCCTTACCTTTTTCAAAAGTGAATTGCAGCAATTTGTCATCACTGGCATTTTTTGCAGCAGTCTGGCAGGAAGGAATACCGGTTGCCAGCAACAGACCCAGCAAGCCGGAAAAGAAGTACTGAAGCTTTCTCATGCGTTTAGTTTAGAGGACAAACCTACTAAGAGAGTTTGGTCTACAAACCGATAGTCAGGGAACGGCAGGCAGTCAGCATGACTGAGGGATACAGCAATAAGGCTGCGGAAAAGTAAGGCCCTGTCCCGTTTTAAACGGGACAGGGCCTTACACATATAATTTCAACTATTAGTTGGCTTTACCTTTTACTTTGGTCACTGCTTTTATATCAACCGAAGTTCCCTGCATTTTAGCGGTAATATCCATATTCTGATCTGCAGATACCACCAACCCTGAACGGCTGTCGACAACCAGCGTTCCTTTTACCTTTCCGTTCATTTCCATTTGTTCGTTGCTGCTGGTGATCCTGGAGTTTTCTTCCAGCGTTACCATATCTCCTTCTATTTCTTTCACCGTATAGGTTGAATTATATTTCGCGGGCATCTCGCCACCCATACTGGTACTCTTTTCCCAGCTATCACCCACTTTTACTTCTTTATTGGGGAAGATGTACAGGATCCTTTCAAACTGGCTTTTGACGTCGGCATCATTGAATTGCTTGGAAAACGCTTCTCTCATTTTTTCTTTCATCGCCGGATCATCGTCATCCATACCCATCGAATCAATGATCGACGAAGCCAGTTCCTTCATACCCGTTACTTCCAACACTTTTCCTTCTGCGTCCACTTTCAATTGAAATTGTTTGCCCTTGATCGCACCGAACACACGGTTCACCATTTTCATAGGGTCTTTTTTAGGATCTGTACCCTCGTCCGCTATCATGGGCTTGTCAGTATCCATATCGATACTCATCATACCTCCCATATCCATCGCCAGTTTAAAGCGGTCATAAGTAGAGGTGATTATCTTGGTATCTCCTTCCGCCTCTTTTACATCCAGGGTATAATACATGGTCATATCCATTTTCATTTTCTGACCCATGACCTCCTGGTCCATATTCATGATCATCTCGTAATCATAGCTCTTCCCTTTTTCAAAGTTGAATTTCAGCATTTTGCTTGCTGTAGCAGTTTTGGTCGACTGGCAGGATTGCACGGAAACCATCGCGGTCAACAGGGCAAAAGCCAGTACAAGCAGACTTATTTTTTTCATTGATTTGTTTATTTGCCCGCAAATTAGAACATTAAAGGCAGCCGTCAACTGGGGGTATTCACTATTTTCGCAGCTTAACAGTCATTTATCAGTTCTATCCGCCACATATTCACCCTGTTCAAAAAAGACCTGCTGCTGGAGATCCGGCAACAGTATAGCTTTTATGGCATCCTGCTCTATATAGGTGCTACCATCTTCGTTCTCTTCAATGCTATGGACGAACCAGAAAGCAGGGTCTGGAACGGGCTTTTCTGGGTGATCCAGTTGTTTATCTGTATCAATGCCGTAGCAAAAAGTTTTCTGCAGGAAAGCCGGGGTCGGATGCTTTATTTCTATTCCATTGCAAGCCCTGCCGATTTTGTACTGGCCAAGCTCTTATTCAATTCCCTGCTGATGCTGGTGATGAGTTTGCTGAGCGTTTTCCTGTTTGTATTATTCCTGGGCAACCCATTACAAAAACTGGGTCCTTTTATCGGGCTGGTCCTGCTCGGGGGCTGGAGCATCAGCCTGGTCTTTACCTTCCTGGCTGCTATCGCTGCCAAAGCACAGCAGAATGCCGCCATCATGGCGGTGCTGGGTTTCCCGATCATTATTCCGCAGCTATTATTATTAATGAAATTGTCGAATGCGGCGTTTGCGCCCTTGTTGACAATACCCCTGACCACCGTTCTTTTACTGGTAGCACTGGATGTAATGGTTGTGTTGCTGGCAGTGATATTGTTTCCATTTCTTTGGAAAGATTAATCGCAGGTTATGGTGCATAATGCTCGTTCTGCAAATTATTTTTTTATAGCAGACTTGGTATTTTTTGTAACTGGCGACATGAATACGGATGGTCGCCTGTTGCGTCGCACACTTCGGGGTTCCGTAATCCTTCTGAACAAAAATGTCGCCCCTACGGGGCTGCTCGCCCGGTATCTTGTCAATCCCTGCTACCAAAATGTCGCCCGTTGGGGCTGTTACCTAAAAGATAAAAAACAAAGTGAGTGTTCGCTTCCCGACTTTCCGAGCTTTTTCCGACATTTTAGTTAAAAGGAAAACTCAACTATTATCTATTATCTATTAGTTTTTATCTCCTATTTTTGCCCCCACATTTGAACGGCCGACTTCTCCGGCCCCCCATGACTGACAGAAAAAACTATATGCACAGATCCTGGTGGAAGATCGCAGGTGTTCTTTTGCTGATCTACACATTCACCGCCGGTTTTCTCCTGGATGTGCCACGGCTTCCGGCCCTGCAGGAAACGATCCGCAATCTCTATTTCCATGTGTGCATGTGGTTTGCGATGATGATTCTTTTCACAGTATCCGTGGTGAATGCGGTCCGCTATCTCCGCAGTTTTAATATCAAATACGACATCATTGCCCGCCAGTTCGCCGTTATGGGAATTGTATTTGGGTTATTGGGCTATATTACCGGTGCTATCTGGGCCGCGTATACCTGGGCAGATCCCAACCAGCCTGTCATCAATTCATTCAGTACCATCGCCCGCGACCCCAAGCTGATCGGTGCGGCAATCGCCCTGCTGGTTTATTTTGCGTACCTGATCCTGCGGGATTCGATACAGGATATGGACAAAAAGGCCCGGATCAGTTCGGTCTACAATATTTTCGCTTATGCCATGCTGTTCCCGGCGATCTGGATACTGCCAAGAATATTACCGAGCTTGCACCCGGGCAACGAAGGCAACCCTGCACTCGATGTAAAAAATGATATCAGCGGGAATATGCGGATGGTCTTTTACCCGGCTGTTATCGGCTGGACCCTGCTCGGTACCTGGATCGCCACACTGAAAATAAGGTTGAACTTACTCAAAGAAAAAAAGATGATGTCATGATGAACCTGAAAAAAATATTCATACTGCTGGT
>JANOHQ010000420.1:0-7520 GCA_031406595.1 Chitinophagaceae bacterium | reverse complement strand
AAGCAAAGTGATGCATATTAAACTAATAGTCAAATAATACGAGTGCCATTAGGAACAGACCAATTCTCGGCCTGCTATGATTGTTTGCAAATTAAGAAGGCCCCAATAAAGGAGCCTTTTTAACTGATTGTGAATCAAGTGCCCGGGACTGGAATCGAACCAGCACATCCTTGCGAACGGCAGATTTTGAGTCTGCTGCGTCTACCAATTCCGCCACCCGGGCATATCCTGAGTTAATCGAAGGGGCAGGCGGGTTGCAAATGTACTTGGGAATGATTAAAATATAAAATTAAAAAAAGGATATGGCCGGGAAGACGGTAAGGCGGTAAGAAAGTGGCATTAATTAAATTCTTCCCGCCTTACCGTCTTCCCGGCTATTCTTCTTCCGGCTATTCTTCCTTCAAAATAAACCCGAGAGGCAGTTAAAAATCACTACAAGCCTGGATGGTCTTCTTCCAGGCCGGGGTAGACATTTTCTCTTCGGTCAATTTGACCGCATCCTCCGGGTTAGGGTAAGCTTTTTCCACTTTGAACAACATACACTCGCAATAAGTTTTTGCCTTCTCTTCTCCGAGGCCGGCTTTCGCGGAATTAATACAATTGGATAAAAATGCTTCCCGCTCCTCTGTGGCCCAGCGGCCTTCCTGGCATTCTTTAATGTTCTTTTGGAATTCGGCCTCCTGCATATCTGCTTCTGTAATTTTTTCCGCTTCCGCGATGGTCGGATACTTTATCTCCAACCGCTCCTGCATACAATAACAATAATACCGGGCCGCATCTTCGCTGAGGTTGACTTTCGCGGTTCCGATACACTCTTTGATAAAAGCATACCGTTCAGCAGAAGGCCATCCTTTTTTCTCACCCGTTATTGGTGCTCCGCCTGCAGGTGCACCACCGCTCTGGGCATTAAGCTTTCCTGCAAATAGTACGATCGCACAAAGGATAAAGACTGACAACTTTTTCATGTGTTAGGTTTTCGATTATTTAAATAACTCTCTGACCATGCAAAGTACAAATTAGCCGGGTATCAAAACAAGAAAGCTGCCCCAATCCGGCAGCTTCCTGTTCGTGCCCGGAACTGTCCATTCTAAAATCAGATGTCAACAGCCACCATCTTCGTTCGTTGAATCTTGTCCGGTTTCAAACACCCCGAAAGGACTGATAGAGCAATTTTCCTGAACTTATATCAGTAATTCTGCACGCTTTCAGGAAGAAATCAGGGGATGAATATCCTGACCACTTAAAATAGCTTTCTTCTGCGCTACAGGTTTTCACTTAGCATTTTTTAACAATTGAATAGCTTCCAAAAGGTTTTGTAGCCGCATAACTTGAAAAAATTACCGTTGTTACAACTTTAGATTTTCCCTGTTTGCTTCATCCCTTATCATTGGTATATGAACAAAACCATCCTGCTATTATTACTCCTGAACGGGCTATTCTTTTCGGCCCTGGCCAACCCGGCTGATACTACTATTGAAAGGAAAAAGTATTTCACCAAAAAACTAAGCAATACGATCAACCTGGATGGTAAGCCCGATGAAGAAGCATGGAATGCAGTGGAATGGGGTGGCGACTTTATCCAATACCAACCCAACGAGGGAAAAGCGCCTTCTTTTCCCAGCCAATTCAAAATATTGTACGACGATAAATTCCTGTACATCGCGTACCAGGTTCATGACAACGCACCGGATTCGATTGTAAAAAGAATGAGCCGTCGTGACCAGTTCCCCGGCGATTGGATGGAAATAAATATTGACAGCTACCATGACCTGCGCACCGCTTTTTCTTTCACACTTTCTGTATCCGGTGTACGCGGCGACGAGTTTGTTTCCAATAATGGCGACAACTGGGACGGATCCTGGAACCCGATCTGGTACTCCAAAACGCATGTGCATGACAAAGGCTGGAGTGCAGAAGTAAAAATACCGTTGAGCCAGTTACGATACGGCAATGAAAAAGACAAAGTTTGGGGTATCCAGGTACACCGGCGGTTGTTCAGGAAAGAAGAGCGGAGTACCTGGCAATATATCCCGCAAAACTCGGGTGTATGGGTCAGCCGTTTTGGTGAATTGCATGGATTAAAAGATATACCGACCTATAAACAGGTAGAGATCGCTCCCTATGTAACCATGCAGGCCGATAAGTATAAGAAAGAACCCGGGAATCCATTCGCAAAAGGTCTTGATGGTAAGATCACCGCCGGTGTGGATGGAAAATTCGCCGTCACCAATGACCTGATCCTTGACTTTACCGTGAATCCCGATTTCGGGCAAGTGGAAGCCGATCCTTCACAGGTGCGTATCGATGGCTTCCAGAATTTCTTCCCTGAACGAAGACCTTTCTTTATCGAGAGCCGCAATATTTTTGATTACGAGTTAACGGGTTCGCAATTGGGCGGAGACTATGATGCCGATCTATTATTTTATTCCCGTCGTGTAGGTAGTTCGCCACATGGATATCCCAATACAGTTGCCGGGGAGTTTGTAAAATACCCGCAGAACACATCGATACTGGGCGCTGCAAAATTCAGTGGCAAAACAAAAAAAGGATTCAGTATCGGCATCCTTGAAAGTATTACTCAGCGGGAGATGGCGATCATTGATAAGAACGGCGAAAGAAGAAAAGAAATGGTGGAACCGCTGACCAACTTCTTTGTAACCAGGCTGCAAAAGGATTTTAATGGCGGTCAAACTATCATTGGTGGTATCATTACCGCTGTTAACAGGGAAAAAGGATTGGGTGATCAATTACACCGCAGTGCGTACTCAGGTGGTCTTGATTTCGTGCATTTCTGGAAAAACCGGACCTGGTATATAAGAGGCAATGTTGTGTTCAGTCATGTGAAAGGAAGCAAAGAAGCGATTTACAATACACAGACAGCATTCGAGCATCTTTTCCAGCGCCCCGATGCAAAGGAAGTAACGCTGGATCCTGACCGCACTTCATTAACGGGTACGGGTGGTACTATTCGTTTCGGTAAATCGGCCGGCAAATCTGGAAAGCACGGTGAAGTGTTCAAATTCGAAACAGGATTTACATTCCGCTCTCCCAGCCTGGAACTGAATGATATCGGCTTTATGCTTACTGCCAACGAGATCAATCATTTTACCTGGGCGGGTTTGCAATTTCAAAAATCGTTTTCCATTTTCCGCCAGGCAAGGCTCAATATCAATCACTGGGCGAAATGGGATCTTAGTGGCCGCTTCCTTTTCGACTTTATCAATTTCAATGCACATGGCACATTTAAAAACAACTGGCAGGCAAGTACCGGGCTTACTTATAATCCCTTCGAAATATCGAACAATGCTTTGAGAGGTGCATCATCCATGCGCCGGCCAATCGGTATCGGTCCCAATTTTTATGTGACCAGTGATACGCGGAAAAAAATATTTGCAAGCGTGAATCTGGGAGGCTTTGTGGGTTTTGAGAATACGGTGAAAAGCAGGAACTTGGGTTTATCTCTTCAATTTCAGCCATTGGATGCGTTGAGTATCACCTTGAGCGGCAACTATTCTTATTACTGGCGCCGCCAGGATCAGTTCGTGGACAATATCGATTATAACGGCACCACCCGTTCGATAGTAGGACAGGTAACGCAGAAAACATTGCGCTTTACAGCGAGGATCAATTATAATATAACCCCCGATCTTACGATCCAGTATTACGGGCAGCCCTATATCACCCGCCCCCTGTACAGCAATTTTGCCTACGTATCGAGCCCGATGGCTAAAGAATTCAACGACCGGTTCCATGTATTCAACCCGGGTGAGATCAGTTTTAATAACGGCACCTACTCTATCGATGAGAACAATGATGCTGTAACGGATTATAGTTTCAGTCAGCCCGATTTTAATTTTGTACAGTTTCGTTCCAATTTCGTCGTACGCTGGGAATATAAACGTGGCTCCGAATTATTCCTGGTATGGTCACAGGGAAGCACAGCGGATGCATTCAATGAATTGGACACACCTGTTTTCAGCAGCTTGTTTGATAATGCATTCGGGGGTGATGCGGGAAGGAATATTTTCCTGGTGAAATGGACCTACCGCTTCCTCAAATAACAAGGGCAAGTATTTTTCGGCCATGAATAAACACGAAAGGGGTTTGCTATGCAAACTATAATTTAACCACAGAATACACAGAGAAATTCGCTGCGCAAATTTTTTGGACCACAGAGTAGACAGAGCATTTACTGACGTAAATGGGCGTACGGAAAGCCTTACGATCCTGCGCAAAAGGAAATTTCCATGCGCCTCTTTTTCGACCACACAAAAGGCTGAGGCGATCTGAATTCTTCCGGGCGAAAATCCAGCGCCTCAAGCTCTCCGCATAGCAAGCAGCAACCTCTCGCACTAAAGTCTATGTATTACAGGCCGATTGGATCGCTGACCGCAGAAACGGCGAAGCTTCGTTTCTGCGTGGCTTTTTGGCTACCTTTTCCACAAAAAAGGTAGGAAAGAAGTTTGTCGGGCAATCAACAGCAGAAACTCCAAACTCCGAAAACTACATCCCCGGGAGAGCATCAGCAGCAGCTCCCTTCTGCCCCTTCACTGTATTCTGGCGCATTAGTTGTATTATCGCCACCATTCATCATGAATATGTTTCGCCGAAAATCAAATAACGAAAAAAAATACACCCAACACAACCGTGTCCGCCTGGTGAGGGGAGGCGAAGAGTATTTTACTCTCCTGCTTAACATGATCGCTGAAGCTAAATACTGCATCCATCTCCAGTATTATATATACCTCGAAGACGAGACGGGCATCGAAGTGACTGAAGCATTGAAAAAAGCCGCGGCAAGGGGCGTGCTGGTCTACCTGCATATTGATGCGTACGCTTCTAAAAAATTCTCCAAAGGATTCATGGCAGGGATCACCGGATCAGGGATCCGCTTTAAACGTTTTAATCCGTTACTAAAAAATCGAAATTTTTATTTTGGAAGACGTATGCATCATAAAGTGGTCGTAGTGGACGGCCTGTATTCCCTGGTCGGGGGTATCAATATCTCCAACAATTATAACGATACCAGGGAAGGACCTGCCTGGCTGGACATGGCGGTGCATTGCGAAGGCGAGGTTTCGGTGGAACTGCATACTATCTGCCGCGATATGTGGGGCAGAAAGATTGCGGCAGATAATATTCCCGCCCATGCCAATGAGAAATTTTATAAAAGCATCCCCGAAAAGCAATGGCGGATGGTGGACGTTAGCCGCAATGACTGGGTAAAAAAGAAAAGCGAGGTGTGGAAAAACTATGCTTACATGTTCAACCACGCTCAAAAAGAAATATTGATTATGTGCAGCTATTTTCTACCGGGATGGGCATTCCGGAAACAGCTGGCCAAAGCAGTAAAAAGAGGTGTGAAGATCAGGGTGATACTCGCTGGTACTTCAGATATTATGGTGGCCAAACATGCAGAACGCTTTCTCTATGACTGGATGCTGCGAAATAAAGTAGAGATCTACGAATACCAGGAAACAGTGCTTCACGCCAAAGTGGCAATGTTCGATAATAAATGGTCCACGGTCGGCTCTTTCAATGTAAACAATATAAGCGCCTATGCCAGCCTGGAACTGAACCTGGATGTAAAAAATCCTGTCTTCGCCGTTGAATTGAAACATAAACTGGAAGAGATCATGGCTTCCGGTTGCAAAAAGATCACGGAAGAGAATTATAAGTCTTCCACCAACCTGTTAAAAATATTCTGGCAGCGCCTCTGCTATATGTTTGTGAATGGAATGCTGAACCTCTTTACCTTTTACTTCAAACAGGAATAACCATCAGTTGCCTTTTATCCGTTTTAGTAAGGTTCGCAGCGCTTCCCGGTTCCAGCCTTTGAATCGTCCCCGCTGCACCAGCAATTCATTGTCGCCGGGATACTGCAGGAAATAATAAAAAGAAAATCGTGCACCAGGGTCCTTCCAGCCGATGATCTGGCCAAACCGGAGATCGTTAAAGACAAGCGTGTCTCCCCAATATTGTATCGCATAATATCCTTTGGAAAAACGGACCAGGTTCCGGAGATCCTCCTTGCCCGTACTATCGAGATAAGGCGTCATCGCGGTGTCGTTACGCGGAAGGAAACGCAGCTCTATTTCTTTTTTTGTGTCGAACACGGAACGATACCCGGTATAGTAACCTGAGTCGTTGGAGGCCACGACAAACCATAACCAGTTATTAAAAGGAGTGGGTGTGGTGAAATATTTATCGTAAGCAATCTGTTGCTTTTGAAAAATATTCTTTACGTCATTTTCGATCTTCATTTTATTCAAACCGCAGTATAAAAGATAGATGGCACTCATCCCCACCCCGAACCTGGTCCACCATTTTCTTTTGGGATGCTTGCTCCGTAAGATCAGCAAGGCAGTAAAAGCAATACCCAGCCAGATGGAAAACAGGGGATCGGCGACAAATATCCAGTTGTAAGAGATGCGGGCATGGCTAAACGGTTCGAACCAGCCCACACCATAGACATTCAGGCCATCGAGAAGGAGATGAATAAAAGCCTGGATAGCAAAAAAAAGTATCCATTTTTTTAAGGAAATATCATGCGGTCTTCGCCATCGTTCGGCCAGCATGCCCAGCAGGGGCGAGATCAATAAGACAAACAGGATCGAGTGGGTAAAACCCCGATGCGCCAGCAGGTTCTCCGATTCACTGCTCCAGAACGAAGCCAGGAAATCAACATCAGGAACACTCTGCGCTACGGCTCCCAGGAACATAGCCCTTTTACCCAATTGCTTGCCCGCAAATGCATCACCCAAACAGGCGCCCAGTGCAATATGTGTAAGTGAATCCATAATATTCTCCTTTCGGTCTTTCCGTCTTTCTGTCTTAATTTATTCGTTTCAATACCACCGGCTTGATATTCCCGGAAAGGATCAGTGAAGTGGTGGTTTCGCCATGGAGGAATAATTTTTCCACGACAGCTTCCAATTCTTTACTGGTGGCAACGGCTACTTTTAATAGCATACTTGCAGACCCCGTTACCGAATGCCATTCAATGATCTCGGGCATACTGTCGAACAGGTTCACCATCGCAATATGGGTCATATTGTTCGCTTTGAAACTGATAAAAGCACGGATCGTCAAACCAATATGATCAAGGTCCAGTGTAATGGAAGAACCCTGGATAATACCGGCTTCCTCCATTTTCAGGATCCGGTCGGCTACAGCAGGTGCGGAAAGCCCTACCCGGCGACCGATCTCGGTGTTGGATATCCGGGCGTTGGCAAGCAGTTCCCGGAGGATGTTCAGGTTCAGGTCATCCAGTACTTTACTATTTAATTTTTTATCCATAAAAAAGATAGAAATGAAAGTAATCAGAACAAAATCAGCAAAATCAAAAGCGATCGAATGTTGTCAAACCTGCAATTTTGCCTTAACAACAGGCCGCAGATGATTATGATTTTTAAGATCCACGCAGATATTAACTCATCCTGACCATCATAAGGATATGAGCAAAAAACGACTAGTTATTCCCTGAACAAATCTAATATCATGAACGGAAAATATCAATT